>NZ_JBFUES010000217.1:0-8914 GCF_056403875.1 Bradyrhizobium sp. P2_E8 | reverse complement strand
GACTCATGGATGGCAATATCTCTCCCTGCACCTAGGAGGTTCCCCGCATTCCGATCGTGAGCCAACGTGTCGTAAAAATCCCATGTGGGAGACGATTGAAAAGAGCTTACATGGATCGCGTGTGCGAGCAACATGATTCAGTGAATCGAGCATCATCAAGCGTTACGGTCGCGACAATGATCATGATGCTCGTGATGCTCGTGGTGATCGTGACGATGAGGAGACTTCCTTTGATTGTTGTGATCGTGATCCGGATAGGAGCCGATTTGGTGGTCGTTAGATTTTGCCGGCGTTTGTGATGATTAGCCTCGTTGCCGAATTGATGATGCACCAATAGGCGATGTTTCTCTGGTACGCCGTGGGTCAGTTGCCGACCTAATTGCAAAATCGTGCATGCAGCAGCTAAGAACTTAGGAGCGGGCCAACCGCCCTTTCTCATGGGTCCCTCTGGCATCTGGATGGCCCGCGGGTAATTCGCACCTCGCGAACGCGGTAGCTGAAGGCATTGAAAAGTTAGGTTGACAAGGTTGACACGGTTGACAGTCAGGTTGACAGGGCAGGTCGCAAAGCTTGCGTGAGGCGTTCTCAGGGCTGGCCTCACTGGATCAGACGCAAAAAAAGCTCACAAATAGAACAAAGCCCACTTTGCTCAGAGTGGGCGGCCTTCGCTGGGGATTGGGCGGGGACCATTCTCACCCCGGGATTTCTTCAAGGCCATGTGTCTAGAGCGGCCCGACAGTCTTTGCAGCGACCGGCAAACCAGCCGGGGAGAACAAGCAAGAGATCAATCACTTGCAAACTCACAGGTGTGTATTCTTCAACCCTAGCGGTTCAACCCCAAAGTCAGCCTGCGAGATGCTCTGTCTTGTCCGGTCGTCGGCTGCGACCTAACCCAGATCGAGTGGTTAATGCGTCAACTTGGTCACAAGTCTGCCAGCAACTTGCGAGCTTCCACGAGATCGCGTGTTTCCAAGCCTTCGCTGAACCAGCTGTAGATCGGCACAAGAGCGTCGCGCGCCTCTCGCCGCATGCCGCGTGCCGCTTGAAGTCTGGCGCGCGCAACGCTTGCGCGAAGCTCGGGCAGCCTTGCTCCCTGGGCAGCGGCAATTTCAATCGCAGCCTCGAACTCCGCGTCCGCTTGATTTTCGGCCTCCGCCCCGGCTGCGAGCAAGAGCAGTTCACCGCGCTCCCGGTGAAGTTCGACGGCGCACCAGCTCTCGAGACTTGCGTCCGCAAGTGCGACCGCTTCGTCGATGACCCGAAGCCCGGCCATGGCGTTTCCAGCCTTGCGACGAAGCGCGGCGAGCAAGCCGAGATGGTGCGGAATACGTAGCCCCGCACTTGTACGCCGGAAATCCTCAAGCCCCGCATCAAAGTCCGCAAGACCGTCGTCAAGCCGGCCGGATTCTGCAATCGCCCAGGCGCGAACGAGGCTGGCCCATGCGCCATAGTAGTTGAAGCCGTACTTGGCGCAGATGTCGCGTGACTCGACAGCGGCTCGCAGTGCGGCATTTGGCTCCCGCTGGAATTGATGGAGCATCGCCAGATAGTTGAGCGCGAGCGCGATGCTGAATGGATGTGAAATCTCACGCGCCACGGCGAGCCCTTCCTCAGCAATCCTGAGGCCACGAACGGGATAGCCGAGATGCCAGTCGCAATGGCTCATATAGGCACGGCAGAATACGCTCATATTAATTCCGTAAACCTCGGAATAATAGCGGCCGCGGTATTCGCCGGCTTGTGCGCTTCTCTCGAGCCGATCGCGCGAGAATTGAAACTGGCCAAGGTGGAACGAGAGCACTCCCGCAAGATGATCGGCTTCGGCCTGACGCACGGGATCACCGCTTCGTTTGGCCAGCAACTCCGTCTCCTCCACGAGGCTTGTGACCTCGCGCAGATTGGCGCGCACGTGATAGACGTGGCCGAGCCCCTTCAACGCGGCGGAGAGATCAGCCTCGCTCTGCAGCTCGCGGCTGAGTTCCTGCGCGCGCTGGAACGCCGCTTCCGCCTCGCGCGACGCAAATCCCTTCGTTGCAATCAACGGGCCGCCAAGCCCAAGCTGCAGGTCGAGCTCGAAGCGCGAGCGTGATGCGCCGAGGGGAAGTGTTCGGGCGCACTCGAGCCCTGATCTCAAATGGGCAATTGCCTCCATATTCGCCGATCGAGCGGCTGCTAGGCGACCGGCCCTCAGCCAGTATGGAATGGCCTTCTCTGCCAATCCGGCCTCGCCGAAGTGACGGGCGACGAGCTCCGGCTGCGCTTCGATAAGTTGCGGAAACAGCGCTTCGATCGACGTGGCAATCCGCGCGTGCAATTCCTGGCGGCGCCGTTTGAGCAGGCTTTCATAGGCGGCGTCGCGCACCAGGGCGTGCTTGAAGACATAGGTAGCGGCAGGCGCGAGGCCCCGCCGGAAAACGAGCTCTGCGGCCACCAGGCGGTCCAGCGCCGCGGCGAGCTCCACCTCTGGCATCGACACGACTGCAGCAAGCAATTCGTGATCGAACTCGCGGCCGATGCAGGCTCCGATTTGGGCGACCTCCTTGACGGGAGCAAGACGGTCAAGCCGCGCCATCAACGAATCGTGCAGCGTCGCTGGAATCGCCAAGGACGGGAATGCCCCGGCGAGCACGTAACGAGCGCCGTTGTAGCGGAGAATCCCGGCTTCAAGAACGGCCTTCGTGAGCTCCTCGGTGAAAAGCGGCACACCCTCGGTCCGCTCCAGTATCCGATCGAGAACCTCGGCGGGAAGCGCTTTACCTTCGGTGATCCGGTCGACGAGCACGACCACCTGCGCCTGTGGCAGGCGGTTCAGCATGAGCAACGTGACGTGCGGAAACCCGGTCCATGGCGGCAGGAGCTCCGGGCGGAATGTGGCGACGACCAGCACTGGCAAGTCCTGGAGACGATCCACGATCTGGTCGAACAGCTCGCGCGAGGTCGGATCGAGCCAGTGCGCGTCTTCAAGCACCATCAGAACCGGGCCACAAGCGGCAAGTCGATTGAGCCGGGCCAGGAATGTGCGGAACAGGAGCGCCTTCCTTTGCTGCGGCGACATCTCTGGCTGGGTGCTCGCTCTCTCAGTTGGAATGCCAAGCAGATCGGCAAGAGGCTGGATTGCATCGCTAGACAGCCCTTCGCCGTTTTCGCCAAGGAGTAATTCGAGGCGCTTGAGCCGTGCTTCCGCGGCATCCTCAGGTGCGAACCGCGCCTCGCGCTCGAGCTGCGAGATGAAGGGAAAGAGCGGGCTGTTCAGGTGATGCGGCGAACAGGCATAGCTGACGAGCGCGATTTGTTCGGTCTGTAGCCGCTCGCGCAGTGCGAGCACCAATCGTGATTTTCCAATTCCCGGCTCGCCAAAAAGCAAGACGACCTGTCCAGCCCCTCCTTCTGCAAGCCGCCACCGTGACAGCATCAGATCGAGTTCCTCGCCGCGCCCGACGAGTGGCGTGACGTGGGTGCCGTGCAGGGCCTCGAACCTGCTCTCTGCCCTGCCTTCGCCGATGACCCGCCACGCTTGGACCGGCTCGACAAAGCCCTTGAGCTGAAGGGAACCGAGCTCAACAAATTCGAAGAGATCGCCGACCAGGCGGCGCGTGCTGTCGGCGATAACGACCGTACCGGGCTCCGCAACCTGTTGCAGACGGGCAGCGAGATTGGGTGTCTCCCCGGTGACCGTTTCCTCCTGCGCAACACCTTCCCCGAGCAGATCGCCCACCACGACAAGCCCGGTGGCGATGCCGATACGTGCCGCCAGCAGGCCCCCTGCGCCTGACGACAGGCCGCTGACCGCTGTTGCGACGGCAAGTCCCGCCCTCACGGCTTGCTCCGCCGCATCTTCGCTTGCGCGCGGCCAGCCAAAATAGGCCTGCACCCCGTCTCCCAGAAACTTCGCGACGTGGCCCTCCAGTCGCGCAATCTCTCCCGCTACCGTATTCGAGTAGGCCCGCATGACCTCGCGCAGTTCCTCGGGATCGAGACGGCGGCTGAGGTCGGTGGATCCGACGAGGTCGACGAACATGAGCGTGAGCTGACGTCGCTCGACCGACGCAGGGGTCCGCGCCGCCGCCAGGTCCGCTGGCAGCAGGCCGATTGCATCGAGAATCTTCCGCCGATGGCCTACGGCCTGGACTCCAATCTCCTTGAGATCTTCAACCGTCAGATGGGACAGGATCTCAAGGTCAATTCCGTTGTCGCGGAACGTCTGCTCATAGGACTGCAAGCCCAGGGTGCGCAGCCATTCTCCGATGTCCAACTTCGTCTCCGTTGGCCCCTCAACTACGGTTTCTTGTCAGGCAGCCGGTCGCTGTGCGGCGGACGGCCTGACGTTCTGGTTTAACCGGAACAGGTTACCGGGATCGTACTTGGCCTTCAGCGCCGCGAGACGAGCATAGTTCGGGCCGTAGGCGCCCGCCACGCGATCGGTCTCGTCCTCCGGCATGAAGTTGACGTAAACGCCGCCGGTTGCGTGGGATGCGGTCTCAGCAAAGAGCTGACGCGCCCAGCTGATCGAACGTTGCTCATCCGCCGGGTCGCGCCATCGTGTGTGAACGTTCATGACGAACTTCGCATCGCGGTGGGGGAACACCGTGGCGTCGATGGCTACGCGGCTGGTGGCACCGCCGAGCTGACCGATGAAAATCTCGCACTCCCCGGTCGGCAAGCTTGTCGTCTGACTTACCAGCGTGTCGAGGAGCCCGTCCTTCAGCTCAACGAAATTGTGCGACTTCCAGTAATTATAGGCGCCGGGCGTGAGCAGTGGGTCAAACGCAGTCTGCCACGTCGCGAAGGGCTGCATGCCGATCACGTCCGCGATCGGCTCTCCGAGCGCGCGCAACGGCTCCAACGCACGCTTGCCCTCGTTCTCATCTCCCGCATAACAGACGGCGAACGCGACGATCTCCTTGCCGTGAACCTCGGCAGGCAAGAACGGCAGCGGCGGCGCCTGCCTGAGCACCACCCACACGGTCAACTCATCGGGCGCCTTGGCGGCGACGTCACGATAGCCCGCGAGCAGCTCCTTCGCCCGGGCAAAGGGATGGATGATAAGCCCGGCCAGAACCATTGGGCCAACAGGGTGCAGGCGGAACTCAAACGAGCTCACCACCCCGAAATTGGCTCCGCCTCCGCGCAGCGCCCAGAACAGGTCGGTATTCTCGGCGATGCTTGCCCGGACGAGCTCACCTTCGGCCGTCACCACGTCGGCCGAGATCAGATTGTCGGCGGCAAGCCCGAACTTGCGGCTAAGCCACCCGAAGCCGCCGCCCAGCGTCAATCCCGCAACGCCGGTCGTCGAGTTGATCCCGAGCGGGGTAGCAAGGCGGAAAGCTTGCGCCTCCTTGTCGAAGTCGCCAAGCGTTGCCCCCGGGTCCACGCGCGCCGTGCGGTGAAATGCATCAACCCGGACGGAACGCATGAGCGAGAGATCGATCAAGAGCCCGCCGTCACAAACAGCATTGCCCGCGATATTGTGGCCGCCGCCGCGCACCGCGACCAAGAGGCCGTACTCTCGCGCAAACCGTACGGCACGAATGATGTCTGCGGCCCCTTTGCAGCGCACGACCGCGCCTGGGCGGCGATCGATCATCGCATTCCAGATCGTACGTGCTTCATCGTAGCCCGGCTCCTCGGCCAGACAGACGTTACCCCGCAAGGTTTGGCGAAAGGCCTCAATTGCATCGCTTTCAAGCGTAATCGCCTCGCCCTGCAGCGAGGCCAGCCGGATCTGCGTCATGGCATCTCCTCCGTTACTAGCGGTAGTATTTCGGCAGTCAGTTCTCACTTGGACGGATCAGCGGAAAGGACGACCACGCCCACGGCTGTTGCAACCGACGTGGCGCAGAATCACCCCGCTGCAAGCCCGTTCGACATTGCGAACGGCAGATATCCGCCTAGAGGTTAGTCCTCCGGCAAAACGAATGGTTCAGCGACAGAATGTCTCGCGGATGAGGAGCACCTACAAGCCCAGCGGGTCGGCTTTCCGTCACCTGCAAACGAAACCAAGAAAATCCGGTCCACCAAGGGAACTTCGGGGGTGGAGGAAAGGATGGAGGTCGAAGCCGACTCGTCGGCCGATGTCCGCTTTGCCGCCCATAGCTGCCACTTCTCGCAAGTCGGTTACTGGCCTGGCGCGGACCTTTGCATGTGTCCTGACCAGGTCTTCTTTCGCAGATAGAGCGGACAGTAATCAGCGGACAACCGTCGGCCAWYGGCCSGCTTATGCCRTAACATCTGATGTGCGAACGGTAGCAGCCTTCAGATCAGGTCATTCATTGCCTTCAGCCTGAACCGGCGGTTTCTGCGGGCTCTGAATTCTCTCKCTCAGCGASGTCAGTGCAATCTTCAGCTCGTCAGGGRTAGATGCGAGATCCTTAAAGTCATCGAAGGCTTGCGCGACGCGCTCGTTCGCTGATTTCTCGAACGGTTCGAAGCCTTCAGAGATGCGCGCTCCCGCGCCAAGAACGCTGGAGGCGGCCRTTGACCCAAGCAGGAGGAGTGCAGTCCCGACGATGCCGAGTTTGCGGATGCGGGGGATCGGCGGCGGCTCCACGAGGCGGTCGTTGATCATGGTCGTTACCTCACGGCGTACTGCGCCGCCATCATGCCGCTCGTGGCGCACAAACGGTAGGTCGGACGSGTACCATTAAGAGGTACTCAAGCAGGGGCGCTYTCTAACGTAAGAGATCGTATTCGAGCTGAGGTGGTCATTTCGGGGCGACCATAATCGGTGGCGGCTCAGCCGCGCTCAAATGTATTCCCATTGCAGCTTGTTCTTCGGAAAGCCGCTTTTCGAGGTATTGCCGTTCAATCTCRCTCAACTTGGTCTTGAGCAAGCGCCGATAYCGATCGATGTTGTTTTTATGGGTCCGTAGACGAGCAATTCTTTCTTCGGTCATCGTCCATCTCCCGACGGGCGTGGTCRMAATTAYCTTCYGCAAAAATGAAGGGGYTAACCCCACCTCGAATARTGGCAGCYCMAGCAGTCCGGTCAAGATGAGAAYGCRCTAGTCGCCCAAAGGCAGAGTTTTGCCATAACATCGGATGTGCGATCGCAGCCACTCAGCTGCCGCCGCACCAAGTCATCACCCTTCGGCCGGCGYCCTCCCGAGGCKAGGTCAGCGGTTCGACGTGCCCCCTCCGCCACGCGCTCAATCGGCAGTCACTGCTCGCGCGTTAACGATCTCTTAACCATGGCGGCCTGGCCTTTGGTTATCAGCGCACACTGTCCGGTTCGTTCCCAAGGAGGACGGCCGATGCCCATTGAGACCTGACATATGTCGCACTTGCTGCCCGCCTGAAAATCTCGCCAGTGGCCGCTCGTCGCTTGCCAAGCGGCGCCAGTTGCCGCGCTCACTTTCGGATAATGGCAACGCATTGGTGTGCGTTGATCTCGCTGAAATGCCGCATACGCCACGGCAACTAGGCAGTCGCCAGGCCGGAGACGCACTGCCAACAAAGATAGTGATGCTGCAGGCGGAGATCGCGCGGCTCGAGGGCGACGGCAACTGCTCATCGGGCAGATTTCGAGCCCGAGCCGCCGCCATTGATGCCGATGTAGAGGCCGCTCCAGTCGTAGATCGGAGCGACCACCGGAGGCGGCGCCTTGGTGTAGGGCCGTGCCGCCAGATCAGCGGCTGAGGCAGGAATGGCGAGTGCGATGAGAGCAACCGTGCTCAGCAAGATTTTCTTCATCGTGTGTCGACTCAGGTTTCAAATCCCTTGCGCCCCAGCTACAACCTACCATTGTTCTCCGCAGCGTCTGTCACCCGCGCGCTACATCTCCGGAGAAACTGAAGTGCGACAACCTGACATTGTTTCCGCGGTCACCGGCTTGTTGCACAGCGGTCGCCTATTGGCCCGAAGCTGCCCCGGCTGAGCGCGGAGCAATGGTCCGCTTTCAAGGCGAGAGTTGCTGGCCTAACTTCGATCGTCCGCCTGTGACCCTGAGCCGCCATTCACAGGCGGCACGCCACTGCTTAAAACCGACGAGATTCCGGTCGAGATCGAATCGGCTAAGCGCTTGTTAGTGTATGCAGCATCACTACTGGTATTTGGGATCCGTCGTCGGCTCGGAGCGAGCGGTGATCTCTCGAAGTATTGCCCTGGCAGCCTGTAGATCCGGTGTCGCAAAGCCCTCGGTGAACTGGCTATAGACTGGCGTGAGCAGGTCTCGTGCCTCGGCACACCGATCCTGTTCTCTCCACAATCGTGCAAGGCGTGTCGCTGCGCGCAACTCCCAGAGCTTGGCGCCCTGCTGGCGCGCGGTTGCCGCCGCATGGCCGAACCGTGCTTCCGCGCCGCTCGCATCGGCATTAGGCAGCCGTAGCATCAGCTCGCCCGTCATCCGGTGCAGCTCGGCCTCGAACCATCGCTCGCCGGTTTCTTCCACTCGGTGCAGCGCTTCGGTAACAAGATCCAAGCCCTCGTTCACTGCACCCGACCGGACGTGGATCTCAGCAAACAGACTTCGGAAATAAGGCACCAGGAAGCCCGCTCCGGTGGCCTGCCACATCGAAAGCCCGTCTCGGATCTGCGCGATACCGGCCCGAAGATCCCCGGCCTCGCCCAGCGTCCAACCGCGAATGATGATGCCGGCTCCGAGGAAGTGTGGGGAGTCCTGCTCGGCTGCCAGCGCGATCAGCGCATTCGCCCGATCGCCGGCCTCGTCGTGATTCTGGCGAAGCTGCGACAGGATGCAGCCGTACAGGAGGGCATAGCCGAGGGTGTTGCGGTGGGACAACTCCTTCGCGCCGCTCAATGCCTCTTCGCTCCTCGCCTGGGCCTGCTCAGGGTAGCCGAGGGCGAACAGTCCCCAGGATAGAACGGAAAGCCCCGCCACACTGGGATCCTGCGCGAACAGGAAGGCAAGCGACCCATGGGCGGTCGGATCGTAGAGGGCGAGCGTCCGCTCCAAATG
>NZ_JBFUES010000216.1:0-8927 GCF_056403875.1 Bradyrhizobium sp. P2_E8 | reverse complement strand
AGATGAGGAAGTCGTACCATTCGACCGCGGTGCCGATCACGCTCGACCACACGATCCGTCGCAAGCTCGCCGCCTCGTCCGGCGCTACGTTCAGGGTTACGTCGTCTGCTACGGTCATCGATCTCTCCAAAAGGTACCGGCGCCTGGGAAAAGCAGTTGGTTCTGTCCGCGGAGCCCATCGGCAGCCGCGGCGGTAAAATCGATCATGTTTACTATTGGAAATCAACGCCACGGAACGCGGCAAATGCCACCGATMGCGGCAGAGTGCAGCTATTGCACTATTTTTCGGCTGTTTTTCGTGAGATACCAGCTCGTCTGCCCACAATATCCGCGGCGCTGCTCGAAATTTCTGCGCGATAGTTTTCCTTTGGAATACACCTGCACGCGCCCCGGAGCTGGCCGTGCGCGCCACCGGGCTGGCAGTTCGGCTGCATCTGATGCAAAAGAGGCATCAGCAGTTCGGGAGACTCATGCGTGCTTGACGTCAGCAAAGCGACAGCGGTCGGGGCCAATATCCGCCAGGCGCGGATTGCCAAGGGCCTGACGCTGGACCAGCTTGCCAGGCAGAGCGACCTCACGCGCGGCTACATTTCGCTGGTCGAGCGCAACCTCAAGATCCCCTCGCTCGCCGCGCTGCTGCGCATGGCCGCCGCCCTCGAGGTCAATGTCGCGAATTTCTTCGACCCGAACGCCGAGCCTGCGCCGCGCTACACGCTGTTCCGCCGCGAAGGCGGCAATGTCCCGCTGTTTCAGGACACCTTTGGCGTGGTCCCGCTGGCAACCGGCCGCACCCGCAAGATGATGGAGCCGTTCCTCCTCAGCCCGCCGCACAAATCGGCGACGCGGGCCTCGCATGCCGGCGAGGAGCTGCTCTTCGTCGTCAACGGGAAGATTGCGATCAAGCTCGACGGCGAAGAGCTCGTCCTCGGCAAGGGCGACTGCCTGTATTTCTCAGGCGAGACGCCGCACGAGGTCCGGAGCCTCGGCCGGCAGAAGGCTGAAGTGCTGGTCGTCGTCGCCCAGAACGCGACGACGTAACACCGGACTTCGGCAAATGGCCTAGCGGAACCAGAAGAAACGCCCGGACGGCGGGACGGATTCGGGCGGACGCGGCCGTTTCGGACGCGGCGGTTTTGGCGGCTCGGCCGACGAGGTGGTCTCCGCAGCAGGCGCAGCCTCGGTCCCCGGCACTTTCACCGACAGCAGCAGGTTCGATTCATGCGTGCGCCAGCGATAGCCGACGCCGAAATCGATCGGCTGGGCGCGCGTGAACAGTTCGGCGTAGCGTTCCTGGTAACGGCCGGGGAATTCTGCGATCGGCCCGAGGTAGCGGCCGAACGGGAAGAACCGCCACTGCCGCGCATTGTAGTTCGCGAGCGGAATGCCGGAATCGTCCTGGATGATGGTGGCGCTGTTGGCGAGCAGCCAGTCGCGCACCGTCGTGAAGTTGCCGGAGTGCAAGAGATAGGACGCGCTCTTGAGCAGGCTGTTGCCGGGCCCGAGCGTCTCGCAGAACTTCAGGAAGCCCGTCGCACGTGCGCCGGGATTGGAGAGATCGGTCGAGAAATAATACAGCGTGCGCGCTTCGCCATCGGTGCCTGCGAAGGTAATGCGGACGCCGCGCGTCGCATTCGGCCCCGGATTGTCGTTGCCCGTGTGCATCCCGCCCTTGTTGTCGAGCGCGACCATCTCGACGTTGCGGATGGTCTTGCCGGAGCGCGCGAGGAAGACATAGAGGATCGGCAAGGTGCCGTTGACCTGGTTGGCGTGCAGGTCGACCTTCATCTGCTTGGTGATGAAGAAGGAGAAGCTCAGGATCGAGGCGAGCGAGCGCTCGACATTGTAGAGCGCAGCGCCGACCGAACCGCGTGGCAGCCGCGTCAGGTCGGAAACGGCGCCGACCGGCTCCAGGGCACCAAGCACGTAGGTGCTGGCCTTGGAATAGAAGGCGTCGGCGTAGAGGAAGTCCGGGCCGCTGAACATGTAGAACATGGTCGGCCGTGGCGCGGCGAGGTTGACGTCGGACCAGGTGCGGATCTTCGAGAGCTGCCGCTGCTCGAGCTGGGCAAAGGCGCCGTCGAAGAATTTTGCGTGATGCTGCCAGGACGGGTCTTTGGTGAGCGCCACCAGTGGCGAGTCCGCCGATGGCTGCATCCCCGCAAGGAAGCGCGCGGTGTCGTCGAAGGTGACCTCAGCGGCACGCACGGACGAGACGGCCGCAGCCAGGAGGGCAAGAGCGACGGCCGCAATTCTCAAGGGTCGAAACATGTCTATTCGCGATTGTGTGACGTGCCAGCGGCGACCGGCCGCCTGCGGAAAACAGCATAAATCAACAGGCCCGAGAGCATGAGGAGCATCCCCGACAGCGACTGCACCGGCCGCTCGGTCAAGAGGTAGTACATCATGAACGCGGTCACGAGCAGGAAAACGAGCGGGGTGAATGGGTATCCCCAGGCGCGATAGGGCCGTGGCAGGTCAGGATCGGTGATGCGCAGCTTGATGACGCCGGCGACCGTGAAGAACGAGCAGAACAGAAGCGCGAACTGGATGAAGTCGAGCACCGCCTCGAAGCTGCGCGTGAACAGCAGCAGGGTCGCGACCGCGAGCTGAAACAGGATGGCATAGGCCGGCGCGCCGCTCACCGACCGTTTCGAGAACACGCGCAGCGCCGGAATGTCCTCCCCCATCGTCATCATCACGCGCGGGCCGATCCACATCATCGCGCTGATCGAGGAGATCAGGCCGACGCAGATCATGGCACCGACGATCCGGCCGCCGAGGCTGCCGAAGATGGCGGTGCCGGCGACGCTGGCGACATCGAGCTGGCCGGCGAGCGCGCCGACCGGCGTGGAGTAGAGAAACACCGCGTTCAGTGCGACATACAGCACAAGCACGATCAGCGTGCCCGCGAGCAGCGCGCGCGGCAGGTTCCGCTGCGGCATGTTCATCTCGCCGATGATATAGGTCGCCGCATTCCAGCCCGAGAACGAGTACATTACGAAGACGAGGCCGATCGCGAAGGGCGCGCTGACGATGTGCGCGAGGTCACCCGGCTGCGGCGTGAAGGCGATCGGCTGCGGCACGCCGATGATGAAGCCGGCGACCAGGAAGGCGACGATCAGCACGACCTTCAGGACGGTCGAGATCAACTGGAAGGTCGAGGAGTGCCTGACGCCGGTCAGTTGCACGAGCGAGACCAGCCACACCACGCCGATGGCGAGCGGGATCGGCGGCAGGTCGGGGACGACCGATTTGGCGTATTCGCCGAAGGCCATCGCGGCGAGCGCGACCGGCGCGGCAAAGCCGACCGTCGCCGAGACCCATCCGGCCAGAAAGCCGAAGGCGGGATGGTAGGCGCGGCCGAGGAAATTGTATTCGCCGCTCGAGCGGGGGAACATCGCCCCGAGCTCGCTGTAGGAGAACACCCCGCACAGCGCGACGATGCCGCCGACACTCCATAGCAGCAGGATCGAGAAGCCGGACGGGATGTCCTTGACCTGGAAGCCGAGGCTGGTGAAGACGCCGACCCCGATCATGTCGGCAACGACGATGGCGGTTGCGACCAGAACGGAGACGCCCGCCCCTCTTCCGGTCAGCCGGCCAGTCCAGGGCGCAGTACCCGCATCTGATGCCGTCATCGGGGTCCTTAACCTCAGGCCTCACGCCTCGTGGGAAGCATCAGTCAATTCAAGCAGGGTTAACAAGGGTTAAATGAGGCAAGTGAAATAGGTATTTCCGCACCTTCTAAGCATGGTCCCGGACGATAAACCCCGGAGAATCCCGTTTCCGATCCCCACAATCACGACACGATTGCATGGTCCCTTTGAGCGTTCCGGATGTGGGGAAGTTTCTCCGGACACTTAACGTCGCCTAAACACCAGTCGGCTCAATTATCTCAAGATTGCCGCTGGGCTTGTGGTCATGACTTGGGGTCATGGGTGGATGGTCGGGGCCGTTCCGAAAACGAGAGCTGACATTCGTGCCGATCGGACGCCGTCCGATCGGCACGGTCGTGCGCTCCGGATCGGCCTGATCTCAGCCTTGGTGCCGCTCTCGCTCACGCTGGTTCAATGCGGCGGGGCGCCGAATCCGGCGGCGCTTGCGGCGAACTCGCAGGCCAATGTCCAGGTCGTCGCCAAAACCAATTCGCAGGTTGCGAGCGGCGACACGTTCGAGGATCGTTTCCCCGCCCCGCAGTTCAAGGAGCGCTTCCCCTCGGCGGGCGAGAGCTTCCTGCAACGGCAGATGTCGGACTTCTCGCCGAAGCGCGCCGTTGAGCAGCAGCCGCGGCCGGACCAGGCACCCTACAAGGTCGCTTCGCTCACACCGCAGGTGCCCTACCAGCGTCCGCCCCGCGAAGACCTGACGACGCTCGTCAGCATGAAGTCGTCGGCCTTCCCCTATTTCGGCAACAACCCTGCCTCCGACGCGCCGTTCCTCAACATCTCCAAGGGCGACCGCCGCGGCCACCGCAGCTATTCGGGGCGCGTCTACTGGCAGGACGAGACCTACAGCGACAGCCGCGTGCTGGTGCACGTGCCCGAGCATTTCGACGTCCGCAAGCCGGGCGTGATCGTGGTGTTCTTCCACGGCAATGGCGCGACGCTGGAGCGCGATGTGCGCGACCGGCAGCTGGTGCCGCAGCAGATCACCGATTCCGGCGCCAATGCCATCCTGCTTGCGCCGCAGATGGCCGTCGATGCCGCCGATTCCAGCGCCGGAAAATTCTGGCAGGCGGGCGGCCTCAAGCGCTTCATGGACGAATCGGCGAGCCACCTCGCCCGCCTCAGTGGCGATCCCAACAGCGCGCGCGCCTTCGCCAACATGCCGATCGTCATCGTCGGCTATAGCGGCGGCTTCCTGCCGACGGCCTGGAGCCTCGAGGTCGGCGGCATCAGCGACCGCGTCCGCGGCGTCGTGCTGCTCGACGCCGTCTATGGCGAAATGGACAAGTTCGCCTCCTGGATCGAGAGTCACCGCTCCGGTTTCTTCGTCAGCTCCTACACCCGTTACACCGCGCGGCGTGACCGCGAGCTGATGAGCATGCTCAGGCAGAAGGGCATCGGCGTCTCCGAGGACATGGACGGCCCCTTGCGTCCCGGCAGCGTGGTGTTCGTCGAGACCGGCGACGGCATCACCCATCGCGACTACGTGAACCGCGCGTGGACGCAATATCCGCTCAAG
This sequence comes from Bradyrhizobium sp. P2_E8, assembly GCF_056403875.1. Lineage (NCBI taxonomy): Bacteria > Pseudomonadati > Pseudomonadota > Alphaproteobacteria > Hyphomicrobiales > Nitrobacteraceae > Bradyrhizobium > Bradyrhizobium sp. P2_E8. Next base: position 3,743 of record NZ_JBFUES010000216.1, on the reverse strand, counting down.
GACGTGCTGGTGAAGATGTCGGCGACGCCGGCGCTGGCGCTGACGCGCGTGGCGGCGACCACTCCACCGGCATCGAACCGATAGTCCCGACATTGCGCCAGCCGGTATTTCGGTGCGCTGCCCGCAATTCTCTCAAGCCGCGATCAAAATCTGATGTTGATGGCCGGCATCCCCGGGCGCCACCGGATTGTTTCCGCTGGCAACGATCATAGTTTGCCGGCCAGGTTGGATTTGGATTTTCTGCGGGGACAGGTCGTGCGTCAGGGATTGTACAAGGTCGACTTCCACACGGTTCACGGGACCGGGTGCGGCGTCGTCTATGTGATGGATGGCAAAATGCGTGGCGGCAATTCCGCCTTCGCCTTCATGGGCACCTATACGGGCGAAGGCGACACGATCAAGGTCAAGATCTCGACCCAGCGCTACAACGACGACCCGTCCTTCAAGGGGCTGTTCGGCATCGACCGCGTCACGCTGACGCTCACCGGCCGCGAGGACGGCGACGCGGCAGAATTCGAAGGCAGTGCGCTGCAAGTACCGGGCGTTGCCTTCAGGGCCGTGCTGAACCGGATCAGCGACTAGCCGTCCGGCTCCAAGGTCGCGCGCTTCAGGTCTTGGCGTTCAGCTTTTGGGCAGCTTCGGAATGCTCTCGGCAAAACCGTTGAAGCAGGCCAGCCGCTCGTCCTCTTCCTTGAAGAAACGGCAATCGGCGTAGCCCTTGGCCTTCGCCGGCTTCGGCTTCGGCGCCGGCGGAATCACGGCGTCGTAGCAATTGAGGCGGTCCTTGGTGCCGTCGTCGAGGTCGAGGCAGGCCTGCAGCCGCGCGGCGATCGATTGCGGCTTGCCCTTCGGCGCCGCGGCCGGCTTGGCTGCGGCCTCCTTGGTCCCCGCTTTGGTCCCCTTCGGCTTGACCTGCACTAACGGCTTGTCCCCGACCATCGGTGGCTTGTCGGCTTGCGCAAACGCGGAGGCTGAATAGAGCACCGCGGCAACCGCCAGAATCATCCTCATCTCAGTCAACTCTCTTTGGTCCCCATGACCGGCGTTCTAGCGCTCTCGCGCGCGGTTTGCCAAGGACCTTGCGCGCACGAAAACGCGGGATCAAGCGGTGGCAGCCGGCCGGGGCCGGGTCAGGATCACCAGGACCAGCGCCAGCACGACGAAGCCGACCGCAACGAAGCCGAGCGGATACAGGAGTTCGCGGGCGAACAGCAATCCGCCGATGGCGGAGCCGACCGCCTGGCCGATATAGAGGACGGAGGTGTTGAGCGCGACGGTGGCGGACGCAAGCGGCGGCGCGGCCGCGACCAGCCGCACCTGCTGCATCGAATTGGTCGAGGCAAAGCCGAGGCCCCAGATCGCGACGGCACCCGCCATCAGGACGAGCGTGCCGGCGCCGAGCGCCCAGCCCGTGACGCCCGCAAGCAGCAGGCAGGTGAACAGCAGCGAGGTGCGATAGGGCCCCCAGGTATCGACGATACGGGTCGCGATCACGACGCCGAGGAAACCGCAGAGGCCGTAGATGCCGAACACCATGCCGATTGCGTCCGGCCCCGCCCCGGTCAGCTTCTTGAGCAGCGGGCCCATGAAGGTGAACACCACGAACTGCCCGGACATTTGCAGCATGGTGATCGCAAGCAGCAGCAGAACCGTCCTGCTGCGGCCGACCGCGCTCCAGGTCTTCAGGTCCACCGGCGTGCCCTTCAGTCCGGCAGGCAGGCGCAGCAGCAACAACACGAAGCTGATGCAGCCGAGCGCGCCGATCTCGCCATAGGCCGCGCGCCAGCCGTAGCGGCTGGCAATGAAGGTGATCAGCGGCAGGCCAACGGCGGCGGCGAGCGACCAGCCGAGAAAGATATAGGCAATGGTGCTGCCGCGCCGCTCCACCGGCACGATCAGCGCCGCCGTGCCGGCCGCCTGCGGCGTATACAGCGCGCCGACCGCGAGCATCACCAGGCGGATGACGAGGAGGCTCGCATAGTCGGGCGCAAACGCCGAGGCGAGATTGCCGAAGGCGAGCACCGCCAGCGTCGTCGCGAGCAGCGTCCGCCGTTCGATGCGGCTCGTGAGCCAGGCCGTCAGCGGCGAGCCGATGCACAGCGTGATCGCGCCGAAGGTGATCAGGAGCCCTGCCGCGTGGATGCTGATGCCGAGCCCGGCCGACAATTCCGGCAGCATTCCCGCCGGCGCCAGCACCGAACAGCCGGTGACGAGATTGCCAAGCATCAGGGCGGTTGGCGCGAAACGGCCGGCGGCGGCGGATTTTTGCATGCAAGTGCATGTAGAGCGGGATTGCCGACGTTAAAGGCCGTTGCTCGAAATAGTTGGTGCAAGGTCGCAACTTTTGCGTGCCACTTTCTTGGAAATGCCGGATTGCGCAGGCCGAATCGCCTGATATATCGCTCGTTCCCGCTTACCTGCGCTCGTTCGCAGGAGTGAGCCTCAGGAGAAAAGCAATGACCGACCAGCCCAAATCCGAATCCGGCTTCCAATACAGCCTCAGCAATCTTAAGCCCGTGAACCCCGCGCCCAAAGTCACCCTCACCTTCCCTGACGGCGCCCGGCGCGAATACGACAAGAGCATCACCGGGCTCGAGATCGCCAAGGGCATCTCGCCGTCGCTGGCCAAGCGCACGGTCGCGATGGCGCTCGACGGCGTCGTCGCCGACCTCGACGATCCCATCGAAGCCGATGCCAAGATCGAGCTGATCAACCGCGACGATCCGCGCGCGCTCGAGCTGATCCGCCACGACTGCGCACACGTGCTCGCCGAAGCCGTGCAGACGCTGTGGCCGGGCACCCAGGTCACCATCGGCCCGGTGATCGAGAACGGCTTCTATTACGACTTCTTCCGCAACGAGCCGTTCACGCCGGAAGACTTTGCCGCGATCGAGAAGAAGATGCGCGAGATCATCGCGCGCGACAAACCCTTTACGAAAGAGGTTTGGGATCGCGAAAAGACCAAGCAGGTGTTCCGCGACAAGGGCGAGGCCTTCAAGGTCGAGCTGGTCGACGCCATTCCCGGCAACGAGCCGATCAAGATCTATTACCAGGGCGACTGGTTCGACCTGTGCCGCGGTCCGCACATGACCTCGACCGGCAAGGTGGGCAATGCCTTCAAGCTGATGAAGGTGGCCGGCGCCTATTGGCGCGGCGATTCCAACAATCCGATGCTGACCCGCATCTACGGCACGGCCTTCGCCAAGCAGGAGGATCTCGACGCCTACCTCAAGCAGATCGAGGAGGCCGAAAAGCGCGACCATCGCAAGCTCGGGCGCGAACTCGACCTCTTCCACTTCCAGGAGGAAGGTCCGGGCGTCGTGTTCTGGCATCCGAAGGGCTGGACCATCTTCCAGCAGCTGATCGCCTATATGCGCCGCCGCCTGACCGGCGACTACAGCGAGGTCAACGCGCCGCAGATCCTCGACAAGGCCTTGTGGGAGACCTCGGGCCATTGGGGCTGGTACCGCGAAAACATGTTCGCGGCACAGTCCGCGGGCGACGAGGCCGAGGACAAGCGCTGGTTCGCGCTGAAGCCGATGAACTGCCCGGGCCATGTCCAGATCTTCAAGCATGGCTTGAAGAGCTACCGCGACCTGCCCCTGCGGCTCGCCGAGTTCGGCGTGGTGCATCGCTACGAGCCCTCGGGCGCCATGCATGGCTTGATGCGCGTGCGCGGCTTCACCCAGGACGATGCGCACATCTTCTGCACCGAGGATCAGCTGGCCGAAGAGTGCCTGAAG
>NZ_JBFUES010000215.1:0-9009 GCF_056403875.1 Bradyrhizobium sp. P2_E8 | reverse complement strand
ATGCAGGCAGGCCGGCTTCCGTCGTCGTCGGCACGTTCGGCAGCGACGGATTGCGCTCGACCGTTGCGATCGCATAGGCCTTGATGGTGCCGGCGTTGATCTGCGGCACGGCGTTGACGATCTGGTCGCACATGTAATCGACCTGCCCCGCCACCAGCGCGTTCATCGCGGGGCCGGTGCCGTTGAAGGGCACGCCGACCGGCTTGATGTCGAGGATGGAGTGCAAGAGTTCGCAGGACACGTGCGAGACCGAGCCGACGCCGGCGTGTGCCGCGTTCACCTTCTCGGCATTGGCCTTCACGTAGGCGACGAACTCCTTCAGGTCCTTCGGCGGAAAATCCTTGCGCGCCAGGATCAGGATCGGCGTGCCCGCGAGGAGCGCGATCGGCTCGAAGTCTTTCTCCGGATGATAGGCAAGCTTCGGATAGAGCGGCACGGATGCGGCATGAGTGCCCATATGCCCCGTGATCAGCGTATAGCCGTCATTGGCCGCGCGCGCGGCTCGCGCGGTCGCGGTGGTGCCGCCGGCGCCGACCACGTTCTCGATGACGATGCTCTGCCCCAGCGTCTGCGCCATGTGCGCGGTGACGATGCGCGAGATCACGTCGGTCGGGCCGCCGGCCGCGAACGGCACGATCATGGTGATGCCGCGCGTCGGATAGGTCTGCGCCTGAGACGGTGCGACAAACGCGCACAGCGATGCGAGCGCGACGGCACATGCGCCCGTAGCGAGCGCGCGAATAGAAGTCATGTCGTTTCCCCGGGACGCAAACAAAAATGCCGGCCACAAGGGCCGGCATTTTCATGTCACGAAGTCATCACACAAGTCGATTCGACTTCCGAATGCGGCGCGCGGACGCAGGCGCGATCAGTTCTCGGATTCGGTGAACACCTCGTCGCGCTTGGCGCGCAGCGCAGGCAGCACCGTGAGGATCAACAGGCTCGCCGCGATCGCCAGCAGCACTGCCGACAGCGGACGCGTCAGGAACACGCTCCAGTCACCGCGCGAGATCAGCAGTGCGCGGCGCAGGTTCTCTTCCATCAGCGGTCCGAGCACCATGCCGAGCAGCAGCGGGGCCGGCTCGAAATCGTGCTTGATCAGCCAGTAGCCGACGAGACCGAACACGCCGGCGAGGATGACGTCGACCGGCGCGTTGTTCACCGAGTAGATGCCGATCGCGCAGAAGATCACGATCGATGGGAACATCAACCGGTAAGGCACGCGCAGCAGGCGGACCCAGATTCCGACCAGCGGCAGGTTGATGATGATCAGCATCAGGTTGCCGATCCACATCGAGGCGATCATGCCCCAGACGAGATCCGGCTGCTTCTGCATCACTTGCGGACCCGGCACGATGCCATGGATGGTCATCGCGCCCACCATCAGCGCCATCACCGCGTTCGGCGGAATGCCGAGGGTGAGCAGCGGGATGAAGGAGGTCTGCGCCGCCGCGTTGTTGGCGCTCTCCGGCGCCGCCACGCCCTCGATCGCACCGCGGCCGAACCGCGACGGGTTCTTGGCGATCTTCTTCTCGAGCGTATAGGCCGCAAAGGACGCGATCACGGCGCCGCCGCCCGGCAGGATGCCGAGGATCGAGCCGAGCACGGTGCCGCGCAGGATCGCGGGTGCGGAGTCGCGCAGATCCTTCCTGGTCGGCATCAGGCCGGTGATCTTCTGCTGAACGAGGTCGCGGTTCATCTCGGCGCCGGCGTCGAGGTTGCGGATGATCTCGGCAAAGCCGAACACGCCCATCGCTACCGTCGCAAAGCCGAGACCGTCGGCGAGCTCCGGAATGTTGAAGGCCATGCGCGAGGCGCCGGTCTCGATGTCCGAGCCGACCATCGACATGAGCAGGCCGAGCACGATCATCGCGATCGCCTTCAGCACCGAGCCCTTGGCCAGCACGACCGCGAAGATCAGGCCGAGCACCATCAGCGAGAAATACTCGGCCGGGCCGAAGGCCAACGCGAGCTTGGTCAGCGGCGCGCCGAGCACGGCGATGAGCACGGTCGCGACGCAGCCGGCGAAGAACGACCCGATCGCCGCGATCGCCAGCGCCGGGCCGGCACGGCCCTGCTTGGCCATCTGGTGACCGTCGATGGCGGTGACGACCGATGTCGCCTCGCCGGGTATGTTGACCAGGATCGACGTGGTCGAGCCGCCATATTGCGCGCCGTAATAGATGCCGGCGAGCATGATCAGCGCGCCGACCGGCGGCAGTCCGAAGGTGATCGGCAGCAGCATCGCCACGGTTGCGATGGTGCCGATACCAGGGAGAACGCCGACCAGCGTGCCGACGAGGGCGCCGATCAGGCACATCAGGAGGTTGATCGGAGAAAGCGCGACGGCGAAGCCGTGGGCGAGGTTGGCAAAAATATCCATCACGCCCTCACTGGATCAGGAAACGCGGAAACATCGGCATCGGTAACCCGAGCACGTAGGGGAAGAGCAGCGCGCAGCCGAGCGTCAGGCAGGCGCCGACGATGGCAGCCTCCAGCCAGCGCGTCTCGTGCGAACCCATCGCCGCGATCATGAAACTGACGAAGGCGGAGACCACGAGGCCGAGCGGCCGGATCGCCAGGGCGAAGAACACGATCGAGGCCATCACGAACAGCGGCCCGCGCCAGGAATAATGGGCCATCGCCGCCCCGTCGGTCAGAAGGCCGGTCAAGGCGATGCCGGCGGACAAGGCGACCAGCAGCCCGCCGAACATGCGCGGCGCGGTGCCCGCACCGAAGGAGAAGCCGCGCATGCCCTGCAAATCGCTCGAGGCCCACAGCGCGAACAGCGCGAGCGCCATCAGAATGACGCCACCGACATAATCCTGTGCCGACCGGATGGCCATGAACAGGGAGACGATGGCTACCGCAAGGATCGGGTAGGAATAGATCAGCGCCAGCAGAACGTCGGATGACGCCTTCTTGGTCTCACCGCCGACCGATCCGATCAGTACCGCGGGAGCACCCGCGACCAGCGCGGTGGCGTGGCTGATCAGAACGGTGGCCGGACCGCGTCCCGCGCCCCAGCCAAAAATCGTCCCGATCGACCAGATGAATTCGAATATCTGCGGCGCAATGGCCAGCAGACAAAAGCCGAGCGCCACCGAGGTGTTTCGGGTGGCTGTCGCTGAGTGGCCCATCGTATCGGCCATGCATGTCTCCTCCGCGACCCGTAAGTCACGCGCAGTGTTGTTCTAATCGGCTGGAAATGGATCCCTCGCCCGGATCACTGCCTAGCGATTTTCATTACACAATGCCAGCAAAACCCAACAAGCCCCCGGCGAGCAGGAGCCATAGTGGATTGATGCGCGACACCGCTGCGAGCAGCGCAACCATCGCGGTCAGAAGCACCGCAGCAATCGTGCGATCGGTCGTCTGGGCCAGGATCAGCGCACTCGCCGCCATCAATCCGATCGAGAGCGGAACCAGTGCAGCCTGGATCAGGCCGGGCCAGCGCGATTGGCTCGGCCGGTTCAAGAGCCGGCTGACATAATAGGCAACCAGCGCGGTCGGCAGGCACATCGCCAGCGTCGCTGCCAGCGCGCCGGGGATGCCGGCGACCGCATAGCCGATTAACGTCACGATAAGCACGTTCGGACCTGGCGAGAGCTGCGCGATCGCATAGGCATCCGTGAACTGCTTGTCGGTCATCCAGTGATGCACATCAACCGCGACGCGGTGCATCTCGGGCACCGCGGCCGCAGCGCCGCCGACCGCGAACAGCGACATGAGGGCAAAGGTGGAGATCAGCGCCCAGATCGGGTTCTCGGCGTTCACGCTGCTACCTTCCGCCGCAGGAAGAAGGTGGCGCCGACACTCACGGGGATCGCGACCAGCAGCACCGCCTGGAGCGGCAGGCGAAGCACGCCGATGGCGAGGAACACGCCGAGCATCAGGATGAGCGCAACGGCGTCCATTCGCTTGAGCAGCGGCGTCATCATGCGGAAGACCACCGCGATCAGCAGGCCGACCGCCGCACAGGAGATGCCCGCGAGGATGCGGCGAAGCACCTCCACATCGCCGAACTGGGCGTAGACGATCGCAAGCACGGTCATGATCAGCGTCGGCGGCAGCAGCAGCCCGGCAAAGGCGGCAACGCCGCCCGCAATTCCGCGCAGCCGCGCGCCGAAGACCATCGACAGATTGACGATGTTGGGGCCGGGCAGGAAATGGCAGAGCGCGAAGGTTTCGTTGAACTCGTCCGCCGTCATCCAGCGGTGCTGCTCGACGATCGCCCGCCGGGCAAACACCAGGACCCCGCCGAAACCGGCTAGGGACATCCGGGCGAAGGCCACGAACAGCGCGGCCAGGCTGGGCGGAGGGCCGCCGGCTGCGGCACGATCCGGCTCTTGGGCGGCCGGTGCTGAATCCGTGGACATGTCAGGAGCTTAGAACGCGGGCCGCCGCGAGGCCAAGACCGTCCGGAACCTATCCAAAGGGAACCGCGCCATGCCCGCCCCAAACCCCTGTCTTTCTAAACCTTTGCCCCCTATATTGGGAGTGCCGGTTCGCCGGCTATGGAAATAAACGGTCGTCGTAATAAACCATTCGGACCCGGGGGCGGTACCCGGCGCCTCCACCAAAGCCCACGAGCGGGCGAGCCCTAGAAGCGGGTTTTGGCGGGGGCGAAATAGGATCGACGAGGGCGTAAAGGGCGTGCTTTTTCCCGGTATTGTTCCGCCGTTATCGGGCTACTGCAATAGTTGCCAACGACAACTTTGCTCCGGTTGCTCAGGCTGCGTAACGCAGTTTGAAAGACCATCTTAAAGTCCTAACGGGTTAAGCTCCGTTAGGCGGGGTTCGGAGGCACCTGGCAACAGAAGCCTCCACTTACCTTTGATTTCCTCCCCGGCGGGGACTCCTGCTGACCCGTCAGGCGCGGTACTATTGCGACTTGGCGAGTCGGGCCGGCAGGGCCCAACTCCTGGAATGCAACAGGACCACCATGGCGACCGATCATATCCGATACGATGTGCTGGCCCGCGACGCGCTGCGCGGCGTGCTGCGGAAGGTGCTGACCGACGCCGCGTCCCATGGACTGCCGGGCGAGCATCATTTCTTCATCACCTTCGTGTCGAAGGCCGAGGGCGTAAAGCTGTCGTCGCGCCTGTTGGCGCAATATCCGGAAGAGATGACGATCATCCTGCAGCACCAGTTCTGGGATCTGACCGTGCTCGAGGACCGCTTCGAGGTCGGCCTGTCGTTCGGCGGCATTCCGGAGCGGCTGATCGTGCCGTTCAGCGCCATCAAGAGCTTCCTCGATCCGTCCGTGAAGTTCGGCCTCCAGTTCGACACGTCCGATGTCGCCGAGGTCGTGCCGGAGACGTTGCCCGCGGCCCCTGCCCCTTCGGCCGTGTCGGTGCCCGCGCCCGCCCTCGAAAAGGCGGAGACCGCGGAAGAACCGACCCCGCCGAGCCAGGGCGGCGCCGAAGTCGTGCGGCTCGATCGTTTCCGCAAGAAATGATCTAGGCTGCCGCGCGAGACCTCGCGCCCGGCCAGACTGCCTATATAGAAGAGCACATGAAGAGGCCGCGCGGCATTTCGCGCGGCGGAATGGATGTGCTCATGGCCAAAGCTGCCCGCTCGAAGACCGCCCGCCCCGCGACCCGCATCGAGACCGACAGTTTCGGTCCCATCGAGGTCCCCTCCGATCGCTATTGGGGGGCACAGACCGAGCGCTCGCGGCAGAATTTCCGCATCGGCACGGATCGCATGCCGATTTCGCTCGTGCATGCGCTCGGCATCGTCAAGCTCGCCGCGGCGCAGTCCAATCGCGAACTCGGCCTGCTCGACCAGCGCCGGGCCAATACCATCATCCGCGCCGCGCGCGAGGTGATCGAGGGCAAGCTGGACGACCATTTCCCGCTGGTGGTGTGGCAGACCGGCTCGGGCACGCAGACCAACATGAACCTCAACGAGGTGATCGCCAACCGCGCCAATGAGCTGCTCGGCGGCGAGCTCGGCGCCAAGAAGCCGGTGCATCCCAACGATCACGTCAACATGAGCCAGTCCTCGAACGACTCGTTCCCCACCGCAATGCACATCGCGGCCGCAAGCCGCATCACCGCCGATCTCGTTCCCGCCCTTGGCGAGCTGCTCCGCGCGCTACGCAAGAAGGAGAAGGAGTTTTCCAGGATCGTGAAGATCGGCCGTACTCATACGCAGGACGCGACGCCCCTGACGCTCGGCCAGGAATTTTCCGGCTATGCCGCGCAGGTCGAAAGCGGCATCGCCCGGCTCAAGGTCGCGGTGAAGGAGCTCTATCCGCTGGCGCAGGGCGGCACCGCCGTCGGCACCGGCCTCAACTCGAAGCCGCGCTTTGCGCGACTGTTCGCAAGGCACGTCGCCGGGATCACCAAACTGCCCTTCACCAGCGCCGCCAACAAATTCGAGGCGCTGGCCTCGAACGACGCATATGTGCTGGCGCACGGTGCCATCAATTCGGTCGCGACAGGGCTGTTCAAGATCGCCAACGACATCCGCCTGCTCGGATCGGGCCCGCGCTCGGGCCTCGGCGAGCTGATCCTGCCGGAGAACGAGCCAGGCTCCTCGATCATGCCGGGCAAGGTCAATCCGACGCAATGCGAGGCGATGACCATGGTGTGCTGCCAGGTGTTCGGCAATCACACCGCGATCACGGTCGCCGGCAGCCAGGGTCATTTCGAGCTCAACGTCTACAAGCCCGTGCTGGCCTACAACATGCTGCACTCCATCCGCCTGATGGCCGACGCCGCACGCTCCTTCACCGAACATTGCGTCAGCGGCATCCGCGCCGACGAAAAGCGCATAAGTGAGCTGATGCAGCGCTCGCTCATGCTGGTGACCGCGCTTGCCCCGAAAATCGGCTACGACAACGCCGCCAAGGTGGCCAAGACGGCCCATGCCAACGGCACCACGCTGAAGGAGGAGGCGCTGCGGCTCGGCTTCGTCTCGGCCGACGAATTCGACCGCCTGGTGCGCCCGGAGAAGATGACCAGCCCCGGATAGGATTCCGAATTCCGATAGTCATCCGTAGTGATACGGGCGCTCAACCGGCAGAATTATGCGGCTTTGGGGACGGGATTTGATTACCGTCAATGTTGCGGCGGAACGCCGTGTTACGCAGCTCTTCTGCCCTAGACAGGGCGAAATTCATTGTTTGATGGCCCGAAGGGCCGATTGACGAGGGCAAGCGAATGACGATCAAGTCTTGTCGGGTGCGATGCGGCACCCTGTTTCTGAAAGTTTCATCCTGCCTGAAGAGGATCGGATGATGGAGACGCGGCATGGGGAACGTCATCAACCTGAATCGTTTCCGGAAGCGCGCCGAGCGGGAAGCCTCGGCGAAGCAGGCGGACGCCAATCGGGCGAAGTTCGGCCGCACGAAGGCGGAGCGGTCGGCGGAGGAGACGCGCGCGGACAGGGCGAAGGAGCACCTGGATCAGCATCAGATCGATCGCGAGGAGCAGCCATGAAATCGCCCGTCGTGAAACGGTCRATCGTCGTCGCCGGTCACAAGACCAGCGTCAGCCTGGAAGAGGCGTTCTGGAACGGCATGAAGGAGATTTCGGGCCTGCGCAACATGACGCTGTCCGAGCTCGTCGGCGAGATCGACGGCAATCGCCAGCAGGGCAATCTGTCCTCGGCGATCCGCCTGTTCGTGCTGGACTACTTCAAGAGCCGCGCCATGGCCGCCCAGCCGGACAAGGTCCCGGCCCAGTAGCCGACGAGGCCTCTTTTCGACCCGCCAGGGCGGCCGCACTTTAAAATCACTCTAAGGTGCAGCTTCCGCCGACCGGCGCGCTTGACCTCAATGCCCTGCGTTGAAAATACAGGGCATGACCGACACCAATGATACGCGCCCTCACATGCCGCTGGGTCTGGCCCTGCGCGGCTACACCGGCGTCATCCAGCACCTGTCCGCCCGGGACACCGGTTCGGCGCTCTCGGACATCGAGCTCGAGAGCCGGCTGATCGAGCTCGGCTTCGTCGAGGGGGCCCGGGTCGAGGTCCTGCACGAGGGGCTGGTCGGGCGCGACCCCATTGCCGTGCGGGTCGACAGCATCACGATCGCGGTCCGCCGGCGCGAAGCCATGGCCATCATCGTCGCCTAGATAGCGACCGGACGCCGCATCCCGGACCAGTGATCCCATGGAATTACCCCTGCTGCATCTCGCCCTGGTCGGCACGCCAAACAGCGGCAAGACCTCGCTGTTCAATGCCCTGACCGGCAGCCGGCAGAAGGTCGCGAACTATCCGGGCGTCACCGTCGAGCGCAAGGAAGGCTTCTTCGTCACGCCCCAGGGACGCCAGGTCTCGGTGGTCGACCTGCCCGGCACCTATTCGCTGCGCGGCCGCAGCCCGGACGAGGAGATCACCCGCGACTTCGTGCTCGGCAAGGCCACCGGCGAGATCGTGCCCGACCTCGTGCTGTGCGTGGCCGATTCTACCAATCTGCGCCTGACCATCCGCCTGCTGCTGGAGCTCAAGCGCACCGGCCGGCCGATGATCCTCGTGCTCAACATGTTCGACATCGCCACGCGCCGCGGCATCACTGTCGACGTCGAGCGGCTCGCCAAGGAGCTCGGCGTGCCCGTGGTCACCTCGATCGCGGTGCGCAAGGGCGGCACAGCCGATCTGTTGACGCTGACCGACGAGATCTCGGCCAGGCTCGCCGCCGAGCCGGCCGAGAACAACTGGCGCGCGCTCAGCGTGGCCGAATTGCGCTCCACCCAGCGCGAGGCCGACCGCATCATCGCCGATTGCGTCAGCCTGCCGAGCCGGCCCGACACCTGGACCGCGCGGATCGACGCCGTGGTGCTGCATCCCGTCGGCGGGCTGATCGTGCTGGCGCTGATCCTGTTCGTGATGTTCCAGGCGGTGTTCGCCTGGGCGCAGCCGCTGATGGACCTGCTCAAATCAGGCTTCGACGTGCTCGGCGAACTCGTACACGACACCCTGCCCGCCGGCCTGCTGCAGAGTTTTCTGCAGAACGGCGTAATTTCCGGCGTCGGCAGCGTGATCGTGTTC
>NZ_JBFUES010000214.1:0-9026 GCF_056403875.1 Bradyrhizobium sp. P2_E8 | reverse complement strand
GGCCCGAGCCGGTCGAGGACTACGATATCGAGCACCTGACCGGCGATCTCGTCGGTCTGCTCGATCATCTCGGGATCGACAAGGCGGTCTTCGTCGGCCACGACTGGGGTGGCTTCATCGTTTGGCAGATGCCGTTGCGGCATATCGGCCGTGTCGCTGGCGTGGTCGGCATCAATACCCCCCATACCAACCGTGCCTGGGCCGATCCGATCGAGCTGCTGCGCGCGCGCTTCGGCGACAAGATGTACATCGTGCAGTTCCAGGATCCGGCGCGGGAGGCCGACAGGATCTTTGGCAGTCGCGTCGAGCAGACCTTCGATGCGTTCATGCGCAAGCCGGCGCCGCGCTCGCCCGATGCGCCGGCAGAGGAAGTGATTGCCGGCGTGGGCGCTTCGCCGCGGGTGAATCTCGCGTTTCCGCAGATGATTGCGGCTTACGACGCGAAGCACGATCCGCGTACGCCGATCCTGTCGCCGGAAGAGAAAAAGGTGTTCGTCGACAATTTCACCAGAACGGGCTTCACCGGTGGCATCAACTGGTACCGCAACATGTCGCGCAACTGGACGCGCGCCGAAGGGCTCGATCATACGGTGCGCGTGCCGTCGCTGATGATCATGGCCGAGAACGACGCGGTGTTGCCGCCGTCTTCCGCCGACGGCATGGACAAGCTGATTCCCGATCTGGAAAAATATCTGGTCCGCGACAGCGGCCATTGGACGCAGCAGGAGAAGCCGGAAGAGGTCAGCGCCAAGCTGATCGAATGGCGTAGAAGGCGATTTGGCTAATTTGTCATTGCGAGCCAACGGGTCCGCGCAAAGCGCGGCCCGATGACAGGCTCCGCGAAGCAATCCAGGAATCCTTCCGCGGTAGAAGTCTGGATTGCTTCGTCGGATCAGCGCAAAATTGCTTCGCAATTTTGTCGCGAGCTCCTCGCAATGACGAGGGTTACTGAGGGGGAAGCGCACGTCAATGTCATCCAAGAATCGTCTGGACCCGATTCCGCAGCCGCCGACCAAGCCGGTGGTCGGCAACATGCTGTCGCTGGACTCGGCCGCCCCGGTGCAGCACCTGACGCGGCTCGCCAAGGAGCTCGGGCCGATCTTCTGGCTCGACATGATGGGCTCGCCGATCGTCGTCGTCTCCGGCCACGATCTCGTCGACGAGCTCTCCGACGAGAAGCGCTTCGACAAGACGGTGCGCGGCGCGCTGCGGCGCGTGCGCGCGGTCGGTGGCGACGGCCTGTTCACGGCCGACACCCGCGAGCCGAACTGGAGCAAGGCGCACAACATCCTGCTCCAGCCCTTCGGCAACCGTGCCATGCAGTCCTATCACCCGAGCATGGTCGACATCGCCGAGCAGCTCGTCAACAAATGGGAGCGGCTCAACGCCGACGACGAGATCGACGTCGTCCACGACATGACCGCCCTGACGCTGGACACGATCGGCCTGTGCGGTTTCGAGTACCGCTTCAATTCCTTCTACCGGCGCGATTACCATCCCTTCGTCGAGTCGCTGGTGCGCTCGCTCGAAACCATCATGATGACGCGCGGTCTGCCGTTCGAGCAGATCTGGATGCAGAAGCGGCGCAAGACGCTCGCCGAAGACGTCGCCTTCATGAACAAGATGGTCGACGAGATCATCGCAGAGCGCCGCAAGAGCGCGGAGGGGATCGACGACAAGAAGGACATGCTCGCGGCGATGATGACCGGCGTCGACCGCTCGACCGGCGAGCAGCTGGACGACGTCAACATCCGCTACCAGATCAACACGTTCTTGATCGCTGGCCACGAGACCACGAGCGGCCTGTTGTCCTACACGCTCTATGCGCTCTTGAAGCATCCCGACATTCTCAAGAAGGCCTACGACGAGGTCGATCGCGTCTTCGGTCCCGATGTCAACGCGAAGCCGACCTATCAGCAGGTGACGCAGCTCACCTACATCACGCAGATCCTGAAAGAGGCGCTGCGGCTGTGGCCGCCGGCGCCGGCCTACGGCATCTCACCGCTGAGCGACGAGACTATCGGCGGCGGCAAGTACAAGCTCAGGAAGGGCACGTTCATCACCATTCTGGTGACGGCACTGCATCGCGATCCCTCCGTCTGGGGGCCAAATCCCGATGCCTTCGATCCCGAAAATTTCAGCCGCGAGGCGGAGGCCAAGCGGCCGATCAATGCCTGGAAGCCGTTCGGCAACGGCCAGCGTGCCTGCATCGGCCGAGGCTTTGCCATGCACGAGGCCGCGCTCGCACTCGGCATGATCCTCCAGCGTTTCAAGCTGATCGACCACCAGCGCTACCAGATGCACCTGAAGGAAACGCTGACGATGAAGCCGGAGGGCTTCAAGATCAAGGTTCGCCCGCGCGCCGATCGCGAGCGTGGTGCTTATGGCGGGCCTGTCGCCGCCACGGCTTCGGCGCCGAAGACGCCGCGCCAGCCGACGGCGCGGCTCGGCCACCACACGCCGATGCTGGTGCTTTACGGCTCCAATCTCGGCACCGCCGAGGAACTCGCGACGCGCATGGCCGATCTTGCCGAGATCAACGGCTTTGCCGTGCATCTCGGGCCGCTCGACGAGTACGTCGGCAAGCTGCCGCAGGAGGGCGGCGTGCTGATCATCTGCGCCTCCTACAACGGCGCGCCGCCGGACAATGCGACGCAGTTCGTCAAATGGCTCGGCGACGACCTGCCGAAGGATGCCTTTGCCAATGTGCGCTACGCCGTATTCGGCTGCGGCAACAGCGACTGGGCCGCGACCTATCAATCGGTGCCGCGCTTCATCGACGAGCAATTGTCGAAGCACGGCGCGCGCGCGGTCTATCCGCGCGGCGAGGGCGATGCGCGCAGCGATCTCGACGGCCAGTTCCAGAAATGGTTCCCGGCCGCTGCGCAGGTCGCGACCAAGGAGTTCGGCATCGACTGGAACTTCACCCGCACCGCGGAGGACGACCCGCTCTACGCGATCGAGCCTGTCGCGGTGACCGCCGTCAACACCATCGTCGCCCAGGGCGGCGCGGTGGCGATGAAGGTGCTGGTCAATGACGAGCTTCAGAACAAGAGCGGGTCCAATCCGTCGGAGCGATCGACGCGCCATATCGAGGTGCAGCTGCCGTCCAGCGTCACCTATCGCGTCGGCGATCATTTGAGCGTCGTGCCGCGCAACGACCCGACGCTGGTGGATTCGGTTGCCCGCCGCTTCGGCTTCCTGCCGGCCGACCAGATCAGACTTCAGGTCGCCGATGGCCGCCGCGCGCAATTGCCGGTCGGTGAGGCCGTGTCGGTCGGCCGCCTGCTCAGCGAGTTCGTCGAGCTGCAGCAGGTGGCGACGCGGAAGCAGATCCAGATCATGGCCGAGCACACGCGCTGCCCGGTGACCAAGCCGAAGCTGCTGGCCTTCGTCGGCGAGGAGGCCGAGCCGGCCGAGCGCTACCGCACCGAGATTCTGGCGAGGCGCAAATCGGTGTTCGACCTGCTGCTCGAATATCCGGCCTGCGAATTGCCGTTCCACGTTTATCTGGAAATGCTCTCGCTGCTGGCRCCGCGCTATTACTCGATCTCCTCCTCGCCGTCGGTCGATTCGGCGCGTTGCAGCGTCACGGTCGGCGTGGTCGAAGGGCAGGCCGCCTCCGGGCGCGGCGTCTACAAGGGCATCTGCTCGAACTATCTCGCCAACCGGCGGGCGGGCGATGCGGTCTACGCCACCGTGCGTGAGACCAAGGCCGGTTTCCGGCTCCCGGATGATCCATCGGTGCCGATCATCATGATCGGACCGGGCACGGGACTAGCGCCGTTCCGCGGCTTCCTCCAGGAGCGCGCCGCGCGCAAGGCGAAAGGCGCTGCGCTCGGTCCGGCCATGCTGTTCTTCGGCTGCCGCCACCCCGACCAGGATTTTCTCTATGCCGACGAGCTGAAGGCGTTGGCTGCAAGCGGCATCACCGAGCTCTTCACCGCATTCTCGCGCGCCGATGGACCGAAGACCTATGTGCAGCACGTGATCGCAGCGCAGAAGGACGAGGTCTGGCCGCTGATCGAGCAGGGCGCCATCATCTACGTTTGCGGCGACGGCGGCAAAATGGAGCCCGACGTGAAGGCGGCGCTCGTTGCGATCCATCGCGAGAAGAGCGGTAGCGATGCCGCCGCCGGTGCGCGCTGGATCGAGGAGATGGGCGCGAAGAACCGCTATGTGCTCGACGTCTGGGCGGGCGGTTAGCCGTAGATTGTAGGGTGGGTTGGCGAAGCGTAACCCACCATGTTTCAGCGCACGCAGAACGGAGTCGGTGGGTTACGCCTTCGGCTAACCCACCCTACGATTTCCGTTCGTGCTAAAGCTCTCCCATGATTCCCTGGGAAAAGATCGACACCGCCCAAATCCCCGGTTCCGATGGCGAACTCCGCCTGATGCGGCGCGGCAAGGAGTTCTCCATCATGCTCGGCACCAACGAGCTGATGAACAGCCGCCTGTCGGGCTCCGAGGCAGCGCTCGCGACATTGGCCGCGAAGCAGATCGAGACGGTCGCAAAGCCCGCCGTCCTGATCGGCGGCCTTGGCATGGGCTTTACGCTACGTGCAGCCCTTGCTGTGCTCAGCAGCAAGGCGAAGATCGTGGTGTCCGAGCTCGTGCCGGCGGTGGTGGCATGGGCGCGAGGTCCGATGTCGCAGGTCTTCGGCGACAGTCTCGATGATGTCAGGGTGAGCATCCGCGAGACCGACGTCGCCGAAATCATCCGGGCGAAGGGATCGGCCTTCGACGCCATTCTCCTCGACGTCGACAACGGGCCGGAGGGGCTGACCCGAAAGGGCAATGATGCGCTCTACAACGTGAACGGGTTGAAAGCGGCCAAGACGGCGCTGCGGCCGGGCGGCGTGCTCGCCGTCTGGTCGTCGGGACCCAACCCGGCCTTCACCAGGCGCCTTGGGAGCGCCGGCTTCGACGTGAATGAAGTCAATGTCCGCGCCACCGGCAGAGGCGGCGGCGCGCGCCATGTGATCTGGATCGCGAGGAAGGGCTAGGCGGTTATTTGTAGCCCGGACGGAGCGAAGCGCAATCCGGGGGCGATCGATCCGCATGCAAGGTGGTCCCGGATTATGCTGCGCTCCGTCCGGGGGTAGCCTCCGAGCTAGAACATCGTGTTGCTGTTCGCCGGATTTTCCGGGATCGGCTGCACGACGTCCCAGTGCTCGACGATCTTGCCGTTTTCCAGCTTGAAGATGTCGACGATCGCGTTGCCCCTTGTGCCGGGTTCGCGAACCGCGTGCACGTGGAGAGTGACATAGTCGCCGTCGACGAACGAGCGCTTGATCTCGCTGTGCGAGTTCGGAAACTTCTCGCGCAGGAAGCCGATGAACTTGCGAAAGCCGTCCGGACCATCCGCTGCATTGGGATTGTGCTGGACGTAGCGGTCGCCGACATGGGCGAGGGCGGCGTCAGCGTCCTTCTGATTGAGGCCCTTCTCGTAGAAGGCAAGCACGACGGTGCGATTGGCCTCTTCTTGCGCGCTGGCGGCGCTCGCGGCGCCGTTGCCGAGGGACAGCATGAGAATGGAGGCCGCAATCATTGCGACCGGCCGGACGATGGGATGCATGGGAGCTCCGAGAGGCCGTGGCCTCTGTCTTGCGATTGAGGGAGGCCTGTATAGCTTCCGTGCCGGCATGCGTTAAGAGAGTAACCGGAAGCTCACATGGTCACCGCGAGGAGACTGCTCGCGTCGGTCTACGCCGCCTGTGCTGCCGCACCATGCGCGTGCTTGTCGATGGCAGCGATGATCTCGGGCCAGAAGCGCATCGGCAGCGCGTGGCCCATGCCCTCGATCATCAACAGCTTTGCGCCGGGGATCGAGGCGGCGGTGTCCTTGCCGCCTTCGGGATGGACCAAGGGATCAACCGTGCCGTGGATCACCAGCGTCGGCGTCTTCAGGCCGTGCAGCCGCTCCTTGCGGCTGCCGGACGCGAGCACGGCACGGAGCTGCCGGCCGACGCCGGCCGGATTGAGCCCGCGCGCGAACACGCGCTCGGCACGATCAGGATCGCGCGCTTCCTCGTCCGGAAAGGACCCGGCGCGCAGCACCTTCCAGGTCTGGCCGAAGCGGACGATGAACTCCTCCTTGCTGCGCGGCGGCGGTGCCATCAGCATCGCCGCGGCCTCGCGTGTCGGCGGCGGCACGCGCGGATTGCCTGTGGTCGACATGATCGAGGTCAGCGAGCGCACGCGCTCGGGAAACGACAGCGTCACCTCCTGCGCGATCATGCCGCCCATGGAGGCGCCGACCAGATGCGCCGACTTGATGCCGAGCGCGTCCATCAGGCCGACGGTGTCCCTGGCCATATCGATCACCTTGTAGGTTGCGGCGACGGGAATCCTGAGGAAGCGCAGCTTCAGCAGCTCGAGCGGCGTCAGGCGTTTGCCGCCCGTCAGATGGCTCGACTTGCCGATGTCGCGATTGTCGAAGCGGATCACGCGAAAGCCGCGCGCGGCGAGCTGCTCGCAGAACGCGTCGTCCCAATGGATCATCTGCGCCCCGAGCCCCATGATCAGCAGCAGCGGCTCGGCGTTGTCGTCGCCAAAAATCTCGTAGCAAATGTCGATGCCGTTGGCGCGGACGGTCTGGGGCGGCTGATGGGCGTTCACGGGCGCGGTCCCTCCTGTTGATCGATGCTGTATCGCACGGTTTCCCGCCGCAAAGAAGCGGCGCGCGCATCAGCGCACCCGCTGCTTGCCGGTTGACCGGCACCGCGCAACGGTGTCGTATGGCGAAAAAAGAAGGGCATCGCAGCTCTCGATTTCAGGAGGACGCCGATGACCGACAAGACCAACGATCCCGTTGCCGTGTGGCAGAAGATGGTTGGCGAGATGGAGAAGGGGTTCAACTCTTTCGCCAATCAAGCCATGTCGTCGCCTGAGTTCTCGCAAGCGATGAATCGGGCCGGCGGCGTTGCTGCAGGTGCTCAGAAGCAGCTCGGCGAGCTCATGGAGAAGTACCTTGTCAGCATGAATCTGCCGAGCCGGGAGCAGGTCACGGGTCTTGCGGAACGGCTACGGTCCATCGAGGTCCAGATCGGCGAGATGAAGTCGATGCTGAGCCAGATGGCGGTAGGTTCCGGACTCTCGCAAGGCGTCGACGGTGCGCCGCGGCCGCCGCGGACGAAACGCCCGCCCTCCGAAGGCGGAGACCCCAAATGAACGCGGCGACGGGACTTGATTTCGCCTCCATCCCGGAGCGCATCCAGTCCGAGGTGCAGCGCGCAATCCAGCGCAGCATCAAGGGCGTCGAATATTTCTCGACCTCCGGCCCGACGCTCGGCTCGACGCCGAAAGACGTGCTGCATTCGCGCGGCACGATGAGCCTCTACCACTATCGGCCGATGTCGGACGAGATCTACCGCGTGCCGGTGCTGATCGTGATGGCGACCACCAATCGCGGCTACATCCTCGACCTCGTGCCCGGCCAGAGCTTCATCGAGTTCCTCCTGAGGCGCGGCTACGACGTCTACATGCTCGACTGGAGCGCACCGCGTCCGGAAGAGAAGAGCCTGCGCATGGAGGACTACGTCCTCGATTTCATCCCGGATTGCGTCCGCCGCGTGCAGGCGGATTCCGGCGAGCAGGACGTCTCCGTCATCGGCTACTGCTTCGGCGGCGTGCTGTCGCTGCTCTACGGCTCGATCCACAAGGACGGACCGATGAAGAACTTGATCTGCTTCACCACGCCGATCGACTTCCGCGAGATGAAGCTGTTCTCCAATTTCTCCGACCGCCGCTATTTCGACGTCGATCGCCTCGTCGACAGCGTCGGCAACGTGCCGCCGGAGATGATCCTGTCCTCGTTCGAGATGCTGCGCCCGGCCTCGCGCACGGTGAGCCAGATCCAGCTCTGGGAAAACATCTGGAACGACGAGTTCGTCAAGTCCTACCGGATGTTCGATCGCTGGGCGACCGATACGCTGCCGCTGGCTGGAGAATATTTCCGCACCATCACCAAGGACCTGATGTGGGACAACAAGCTGTTCAACGACACCATGTCGGTCGGCGGCCGCGCGGCGAAGCTCGAAGACATCAAGGTTCCGTTCCTGCATGCGGTCGCCGAGCACGACCACATCGTGCCCTATGATGCGGCAAAGCACCTGATCGCGAAGATTGGATCGGCGGACAAGGAGGAGGTGATGCTGAAAGGCGGTCACGTCTCGCTGGTCGCCGGCGCCAACGCGGTGAAGCGGCTGTGGCCGAAACTGGACTCCTGGCTGGGGAAGAGATCGACATGAGTGAGCAGCGTTCCTATCCGCGTCAGGTCAAGACCGACGCCGGCGATATCGAGATCCGCCTGATGTCGCCTGCGGACGAAGCCGCGGTGCTCGTCTTCGGCAAGGGCCTGCCGACGCACGATCTCCTTTTCCTGCCACGCAACATCAGCGAGCCAAAAGTGCTCTCGGCCTGGGTCAAGGAGATCGAGCGAGGTGCGATCACGAGCTTGCTCGCGGTGAAGGACGGCAAGGTCGTCGGCTGCGGCACGCTGGTGCGCGATCCGCATTCCTGGTCGCCCCATGTCGGCGAGATCCGCATGGTGGTCTCGCTCGACGTGCGCGGGAAGGGGGTGGGGCGGGCGCTGTCGCAGGAGACCTTTGCGCTCGCGCTCGGCGCAGGCCTGGAAAAGCTCTCGGTCCAGATGACGGTCGATCAGCAGGCGGCGATCGCGCTGTTCGAAAGCCTCGGCTTCAAGGCCGAGGCGCTGCTGCGCGACCACGTTCGCGACGTCGACGGCAAGACCCACGACATTGTCGTGCTCGGCCACAACATCGCGCAGGTCCAGGCCCAGATGGAGGCCTATGGGCTGCCAGGCGCCGTCCAGCACTAGGGATCACAAAGACCGGCCGGGCTCCGTTGCTCGGGAACCAATTGCGGAGGGAGGCATCATATTGCCTCCTGTTAAGGCTGTTCACGATTTCGTGATATCGCAGTGCAATATGAATATTGCATCGCACAATTAACTATGCCATATAAGCCGTGCCCCGGGCCAATAAGGACGGGGTGAGCCCATA
>NZ_JBFUES010000213.1:0-9027 GCF_056403875.1 Bradyrhizobium sp. P2_E8 | reverse complement strand
CATCCGACCAAGGGCTCCTATTTTACCCGCGGTACTTCCCGGGATCGCTATGCGCGATATTCCGAGGAAGGCCCGGTCTATGCCGACAACATGCAGCGCCTGGTGCGCAAGTTCGAGACCGCGCAGGACCTCGTGCCGCGTCCGCTCCAGGCCAATGCGGAACGGCCGACCAAATACGGCGTGATCTATTTCGGCTCGACCTCGCCGGCGATGGACGAGGCGATCGGCCTGCTGGAAGCGCGCGGCCACCAGCTCGATCGCCTGCGCATCCGTGCCTTCCCGTTCCATTCGAGCGTGGCGAGCTTCCTCGCCGAGCACGATTTCGTCTACGTGGTCGAGCAGAACCGCGATGCCCAGTTGCGGCAGCTCATCGTCAACGAGAACGGCATCGACCCCGTCCGCCTCGTGCCGATCGTGCATTACGACGGCACGCCGATCACCGCCCGCTTCATCGCAAAAGCCATTGGCGACCACCAGGATCACCTCAAGGTGACGCCGCTCCGCAAGGCCGTGTCATGACCTACGCCTTGCTCTCTCTTCCGTCATGCCCGGCCTTGTGCCGGGCATCCACGACTTCCTTTTCCTCGGCCAAGACGTGGATGGCCGGGTCAAGCCCGGTCATGACGGGCTTGGGATCGCAGGTGCTCGCATGACCTATATTGCCAAGCCGAAATTCCATCATCCCGGCCTCAAGAAGAACGAGCTCGGCTACACGCATCGCGACTACGAGGGCAAGATCTCGACGCTGTGCGCCGGCTGCGGCCACGATTCGATCACGGCCTCGATCATCGAGGCCTGCTATGAGCTCTCGATCGAGCCGCACCGGGTGGCGAAGATCTCCGGGATCGGCTGCTCGTCGAAGACGCCGGACTATTTCCTCGGCAATTCGCATGGCTTCAACTCCGTGCACGGGCGCATGCCCTCGGTGCTGACCGGCGCCAATCTCGCCAACCGCGACCTGATCTATCTCGGCGTGTCCGGCGACGGCGATTCCGCCTCGATCGGCTTCGGCCAGTTCGCGCACTCGATCCGGCGCGGCGTCAACATGACCTATATCGTCGAGAACAACGGCGTCTACGGCCTGACCAAGGGACAGTTCTCGGCGACCGCCGACCGCGGCTCGAAGTCCAAGAAGGGCGTGACCAACACCGACAACGCCATCGACCTCGTCGCGATCGCGCTGCAACTGGGCGCAACCTTCGTGGCGCGCTCGTTCTCCGGCGACAAGACCCAGCTCGTGCCGCTGATCGCGGCCGCGATCCGCCACAAGGGCGCATCCTTCATCGACGTCATCAGCCCCTGCATCGCCTTCAACAACCATGCCGGCTCGACCAAGAGCTTCGACTATGTCCGCGAGCACAACGACGCGGTGAACCGGCTCGACGTGCTGGTCGGCCGCGACCCGATCGCGGTCGACTACGCGCCGGGCACGGTGCAATTGGTCGAGCAGCACGACGGCAGCAAGATCGCGCTGCGCAAGATCGACGCCGACTACGATCCGCATGACCGGCTCGGCGCCCAGACCTTCCTCCAGAAGCACGCCGCCAAGGGGCAGATCGTCACCGGCCTGCTCTATGTCGACCCCGATGCCGACGACCTGCACGCGCATCTCAACACGGTCGAGACGCCGCTCAACACGCTGGAAGCGGACACGCTGTGCCCGGGCTCGGCGGCGCTGGACAAGTTCAACGCCAGCATGCGGTGATCATTTGCCGCGCTGAGGCGGAGGCCTGACGCGCACGGTGATCTTCTCCGACACGACAGGCGGCTCGAACGGATAGTGCTTGGCGTCGCCCAGCACCAGTTGAAGGGTATGGGTCCCGGGCGGAAGCTCGAGAAATGTTTCGGTCTGCCCCGCCCCGAAATGCAGATGCGACTTGTCCTGCGGGATCGGCTCCTTCGGATCGATGGGGTCGCTGACGTCGACCAGCAAATGATGATGGCCGGCGTTCTGGTAGTCGTCGCCGGCATGCGTCACGCCCATGTTGCGCAAGCCGAACCGGACCAGGAAGCCGGCGCGCACCTTCTGCCCGTCATACGGGGAGATGAAATAAACCTTTGCGTCCTTTGGAGCAGCCTTACCCTGCGAGAAGGCCACGCCCGGGATCAATGCGAGCACCGCCGACAGCGCGACGCAGCGAAGGATTTGCATCAAATCTACTCCTGCACTCAGGGACTGAGCGCGACCCGGAACCCATGCGTCGGGTAACGAACGTTGGTATCGTAGCCGTCGCGGTTGGATGGCCGCACGTATCTCGAATCGTTCTTCCAGGAGCCCGAGCGCAGGACGTGCGAACTGCAGTCCCCACCGCTCCATGCCGAACCGTCATTGGGCGCGCCTTGATAAGTCCTGTGCCAGCAATCGGCGACCCACTGATCGACGCCGCCGCCCATGTCGTAGAGTCCGAATGGATTGGGTTTGAAGCTACCGACCTTCGCCGGCTGCTCGGCGGCTGCGTCACCGCAATCCTTGCACCCGGCCATGCCCGGCTGGAGCTTGTCGCCCCACCAATATTTGGTCTGCGTTCCGCCGCGCGCCGCATATTCCCATTCCGCTTCGCTCGGAAGCCGGTACGACTTCTTCGTCGCCTGCGCGAGCCAGCCCGCATATTGCTGTGCATCGGTCCAGCTTACATTCGTGACGGGGGCGTCGTCCTTCCCGATCGCCGTAAAGCCACACGCCTTCGCAGCGGCGCATTCGTTCCACTCCCGCACCGTCACAGGGTATTTGCCGATCGAGAATGACTTGATCGCGACCTGGTGAACAGGGCGTTCGGTCGGATCATCGTTGCTTCCCATCGTGAAGCTGCCGCCGCGAATGGCGATCATGTCCGGCTCGCTGGCGGGCGTCGGCGATTGGCTGGGCGTCGGCGTCGGTGCCGGCGGCGCAGGTGAAGCCAACGAGGGCGACGGTTGTGGCGTCGGCACGGCCGCTTCGCGCGCCGGAGGCTGCGGGACAGGAGAAGCGACCGGAGCGGCAGTCGGCGTGGCGGCCTGCTCGCTTCCCTTGCCGGGCGGCTGCGCCAGAAGATACCAGAGCACGCCGGCGGCGCTGACCAGCAACGTCAAGCCGAGGAGAAAGATCAAGGTATTCTCGCGCCGGCCTCGCGTCCCGCCGACGGCATCTGCGTCGGGCAGCACGCGATAGATGCGTACGGGGTCGGTGATGTTCTTCACCTTGCGGTCGCCAAGGGACTCGTAGCCGCACACCACCTTGTGCTTGATCTGCTCGTAGATCGCGCCCGAGATGAAGACCTGACCGGGCTGGGCAATGCCTTCGATACGCGTGGCGATGTTGACGCCATCGCCGTAAACGTCGTCCGGCTCGATGATGACATCACCCAGATTGACGCCAATTCGGTACTCGATCCGGGAGTCCTTCGGAAGCGAGGCATTGCGGCCGACGAGATTCTGCTGGATGACGATGCTGCAGCGAACGGCCTCAACAGGGCTATCGAAAATAGCGATGAAGCCGTCGCCCGTCGTCTTCACCAGGCTTCCATGGTGCTCGACGATACTGGGCTGGATGAGGTCCCGCTCGATCCGCTTGACGCGGACATGCGTGCCTTCCTCGTCGGCCTGCATCAAGCGGCTGTAGGAAGCGATGTCGCCGACAATGATTGCTGCGAGACGACGAGGCATTGCGCCGTGCGGAGGCGGCGGCTCGTTCTGATTCCCGGATCTGAAGTTGCGAATTTCGCCCATTGCGCGGGGACTCCACAAACTTACAAAGGCGGCCCCAGCCTACGACTTCGAGAAGCAATCGTCTGTGAAGGCTATCACATTGACAAACTGGGACAATGTCGAAGGACTCGCGACATCGAGTTCCAGGGAGCGAGGACCTTGAACCCTTCTGGTCCAACCAGCGACTAAAGCGCCGCTCTCAGGGCGACGAAGTCCGCCACTGGTTCAGCCAAGACACATCGGGCTTTAATGGACAGGCTCGGGCTCGGGTGCGGCGCGACCCGAATATGCCAACCGGCCGGCCGTCCAGTATTGCTTGCAGGTCTCGAACAGCGTTTCGCCGTCCATGGTCAGGCCGCCCGTGACGAGCACGCCGTCCGCGCCAATGGGCTTGTTCAGCAGCGACAAGACGTGCTTCAGAAAGCCGCCTTCGAACCGCTCGGCAAGAAGAGGATCGACCTGAAGAACGACGATCCTCTGGCTGCGATACCGAAAGATCGATATGTCCCTCACCGATCTCCACGAGATGGTGTCATCGGCGATCCTGGTGTCGCGAATGCCGACACGGGTGATGAAGAGGACCGGCTCCCTGGCGGAGATCAACGTCCAGAGCGTCTTGCAGGTGGCCAGGCCGAAAAACACGATGCCGAAATAGCTGAGCGCGATCTGGATCGTGGCGATGTCCTTGCCATAGTGCAAGCTGAATGCGAGCGCGCCGCACAACAGCGTCGCCAGCAGGCCGGCTCCCAGCAACTTGAACAGCCGCGCAAGGGAATAGCCGATCGCAAGGTTGGGCAAGTTCTGACTTATGGACATTTTGACCGCCACCAGTCATCTGCAACAACCAGGGGTTCTCAATACCCCTCCTTCCAAATTGTTAAAGCGGGAACCTTGCGCGAGGCTGTCCGCAAGGCGCGGCCAGGAACGCTTGAACGCAACGCTTTCCGCCCGCGACTAACGGCCAATCGGCCCTGATCGTCCCGCCGCGGGCCATCAACGGCTCACGCGTTCGGTGCGACCATGAAGCTTGCCCTCGTCCTGCCGCTTGTCCTTACCGCGTTCACCGGCATCRCCCACGCCGATGAGGCCGATAAGGTCCGGGAAACCACAAAGGCCGAAGCCGACGCCTTCATGGGCCGCATCTATGCGGGGACGCCGGGTGACAAGGCCTATGCCTGCTTCGTTCGCCGCTACGATGCCGAGCATCTGGCGCGGCATCCCAAGCAGAAGGTCGCGGCGATGAAGCTGCTGATCTCGGCGGAGGCCGACAAGGAGGACAAGCAGCTCCACAATTCGTTCCGCCTGGGCTTCCGGTATCGCCATCRCAGCGGCGACTTCGACTCCAGCGGGTCGTGCGGCAGCCACGCGGTGCTTCTCAGTCAGGGCGACGAAGTCCGTCTCGGCTGCGGCGTGGACTGCGAAGGCGGCGGGATCGAGGTGGCGCTGTCCAGGGACAACAAATCCGCCATCATTCGGCTCGAGCAGGTCAGGGTCTGGCAGAACAACAAGCCGGATGACGAGGCCGAGCAATCGCTGGTCGCCGGCGCCGACGACAAGATCTTCCGCCTCGACCGCACCGACAACAGCGAGTGTGCCTCGCTGGTGACCGACCGCAAGGAACTCGCCGCGCTGCGCCACAAGTGATATGGGTCCGGCAAATTCGGGCGCAGCCGAGGGAGATCGCCATGAACCGCCGGAACATCCTGTGGAGTGCCGTTTCAGCGCTAGGTGCGGCGCTCGGCGCCTCCCGCGCACAGGCCGCGACCGAGGCTCCGCCGTCGAACAAGCTCAAGGTCGTCTACCATCTCAGCGACGCCGAGAAGGTCCATTTCGTGCTCGGCAACATCCAGAACCACATCGACGGCGTCGGCGGCCCCGAGCACGTCACGATCGCGCTGGTGATTCACGGGCCGGCGCTGAAGGCGTTTCACTGGGCGCAGGCCAACCCCGATATCAGCAAGCGCGTTGGCGACTTCTCCAAGGATGGCGTCGAGCTTGCCGCCTGCGGCAACACGATGAAGGCGCAGAACGTCACGCTGACGGATCTGCTGCCGGGCTTCGTCAGCGCGGAGAAAGGCGGCGTGGTCCGCCTGGCCGAGCTGCAGTCGCAGGGCTATCTCTATCTGCGGCCTTGAGGCGCTACGGTTACCGCGAGATCGGCGCGCGCCCTCTCCCGCAAGCGGGAGAGCTTAAGCCCCCCAAAGCCGCTTGACTCATCCATAACCCTGTGGTTATGAGTTATCCATAACTGAATGGTTATGGAAATCGCATGTCCGCCGCCCACGATCTCCTGTTCAGGACGCTCGCCGATCCGACCCGACGGGCGATCTTCGAGCGGTTGTGCCGCGAGGGCGAGCAGACGGTCGGGGCACTGACGGCACGGTCCGGCGTTTCCCAGCCGGCGGTCTCGAAACATCTCGGCGCGCTGAAGCAGGCCGGCCTCGTCCGCGACCGCCATGAAGGACGCCAGACCCATTACAGCGCGCAGCCCGGTGCGCTCAATCCGCTGGTCGACTGGACCAGCCAGATGGCCGGATTCTGGCAGAACCGGCTCGACGCGCTCGACGATCTCCTGAAGAGGATGGACCAATGACCGAGACCTCAAGCGAGACCCGCTCCGTCGTCATCGAGCGCGAATTTGCCTTTCCGGCCGAGCGGATCTGGCGCGCGCTGACACAGCCGCATCTGATCGAGGAATGGCTGATGAAGAACGACTTCAAGCCGTCAGTCGGCCATCGCTTCAACCTTCGCGGCGAATGGGGCGGCGTGCTGGACTGCGAGGTGCTCACCATCGAGCCGCAGAAGACGCTCGCCTACACCTGGAATTTCGCGCATGAGGACGCGGCGTTCGACCTGAAAAGCGTCGTCACCTTCACGCTGACACCGACAAGCGCAGGCACGCATCTGCGCGTCGAGCAGGCGGGCTTCAGCCCGACGCAGAAACAGGCCTATGGCGGCGCGCATGCCGGCTGGAAGCAGTTTCTCACCAAGCTGGACGAGCTGCTGGCGCGACCGGATTGAGCCGGCGGCGCGCATCCATCCGATCATTTCAGAGGAGGTCTCGTTGAACATGTGGATACGACAAATCCATCGCTGGCTGTCCATCGCCTTCACGCTCGCCGTCATCGCGAACATCGTCGCGATGACCATGCAGATCGAGGCCGTGTGGATCGGCTTCCTGGCGCTCGTCCCGCTGATCCCGCTGCTTGCGACCGGGCTGTATCTGTTTGCGCTGCCCTATCTTGACCGGCGCGGCGGCATGCAGCGCGAGGCGAGGTCATGAAGAAGGCGGTCGCGGTGAAGAAGGCCGGCGCGAAGGACGCGGACGGAGCGGCGTCCAAGTTGATCGACGGCAGGATCAGGGAGCTCGGCGACTGGCGCGGCGAGATGCTCGGGCGGATTCGCGCCCTGATCAAGGACGCCGACCCCGACGTGGTCGAGGAATGGAAGTGGCGCGGCGTACCCGTGTGGGAGCACGACGGCATCATCTGCACCGGCGAGACCTACAAGGCCGTCGTGAAGCTGACCTTTGCCAAGGGTGCGGCGCTCGATGACCCGGCCGGCCTGTTCAATTCCAGCCTCGACGGCAATGTGCGGCGCGCGATCGATATCCGCGAAGGCGAGAAGATCAACGAGAAAGCGCTGAAGGCGCTGATCCGCGCGGCGGTGGAGCTGAATGTGTCGAAGACCAAGAAGAAGCCGGCCAAGCGTTCTGCATAGAACAGCAGGCAGCCACAGACCTCTTCCTTCTCCCCTTGTGGGAGAAGGTGGCGCGAAGCGCCGGATGAGGGGTATCTATCGACACGGGAAAGCGCGGAGAGATACCCCTCACCCCAGTGAGCTTGTGTCTGCCGGCGTCGCTGCCCTCTCCCACAAGGGGCGAGGGCACACCAACGCGC
This sequence comes from Bradyrhizobium sp. P2_E8, assembly GCF_056403875.1. Lineage (NCBI taxonomy): Bacteria > Pseudomonadati > Pseudomonadota > Alphaproteobacteria > Hyphomicrobiales > Nitrobacteraceae > Bradyrhizobium > Bradyrhizobium sp. P2_E8. The sequence goes on along the minus strand of NZ_JBFUES010000213.1, from coordinate 1,444 downwards.
ATCTCGCCGCATTGCTACACATAGACGGCCGCCTCAGGCCGCCGCCGGGATCGGGCGCGGGCTCACGACATATTCGCGCAGGACCTTGTCGTTGGCATCGACCTCGATCAGCGAGACGTCGTAGGTCCAGAGGTCCGCCAGATGCTGGAGCACGCGCTTGGCGTCGGTCTCGTTGAGCTGTGCGCCCTTGATGACGTGGTGATGCAGGATCAGCCGGCGGTCGCCGGAGAGATCGACGTCGACCACCTCGATATTGGCGTCGATGTAGCCAACATCGTGCTGCCGCGCCAGCTCGCGCCGCACCCGGCGGAAGCCGCGCTCGTCGTGGATGGCATCGACGCGGATGCCGGCACGCTCCTCGGGGTCGTCGTGCAGATGGAACATGCGCAGCTGCCGCATCAGCTTCGGGCTGAGGAACTGGCCGATGAAGCTCTCGTCGCGGTAGTTGGCCCAGACGTCGCGCAGCWCGCCCATCACGTCGTTCTTGCCGGCGATGTCAGGGAACCACTCGCGGTCCTCGTCCGACGGGCTGGTGACGATGCGCTCGATGTCCTGCATCATGGCGAAGCCGAGCGCATAGGGATTGAAGCCGGAGAAGCGCGGATCGTCGAATTCGGGCTGGAACACCACATTGGTGTGCGATCCCAGGAATTCGAGGAAGTTGCCGTCGGTGATGCGGCCCTGCTGGTGCAGCTTGGTCATGATGCGATAGTGGACGTAGGTCGCCGTCCCCTCGTTCATCACCTTGGTCTGGCTCTGCGGATAGAAATATTGCGCGATGTGGCGGACGATGCGCAGCAATTCGCGCTGCCAGGGTGCCAGCCGCGGCGCGCTCTTCTCCAGGAAGTAGAGCAGGTTTTCCTGCGGCAGGCCGAGCAGCTTGCGGCGCCGCTCGACGCTGAGCGCGGAGCGGCTCTTGCTCTTTCCTGCCGGCACGGTGCGCCAGAGGTCGTTGAAGACCTCCTCCTCGTGCTGGCGACGTCGCCCTGCCCGCTTCTCCTCGGCGCGCAGGTCGAGCTTCTTCTTGCCCGGGTAGCGGTCGATGCCGTGCGACATCAGCGCGTGCGCGGCATCGAGCGTACGCTCGACCTCGGCGCGGCCGAAGCGCTCCTCGCATTGCATGACGTAGTTCTTGGCGAAATCGAGATAGTCCAGGATGCCGTCGGCGTCGGTCCACTGCTTGAACAGATAGTTGTTCTTGAAGAAGTGATTGTGGCCGAAGGCGGCGTGCGCGATCACCAGCGTCTGCATCGTCGCCGTGTTCTCCTCCATCAGGTAGGAGATGCAGGGCGAGGAGTTGATCACGATCTCGTAGGCGAGGCCCATCAGGCCCTTGCGGTAGGAAGCCTCGTGATAGGCGAAGTGCTTGCCGAAGGACCAGTGCTTGTAGAAAAGGGGCATGCCGACCGACGAGTAGGCATCCAGCATCTGCTCGGCGGTGATG
>NZ_JBFUES010000212.1:0-9071 GCF_056403875.1 Bradyrhizobium sp. P2_E8 | reverse complement strand
CGGGATTGTCGGAGATGGTGAGATATTCCCTGGTGCCGACCTTCGGCGTCGGCAGCGCGGTGATCGGCGTCAGGATCACGTCCCATTGCTCGAAGAACGCGCCGAAGCCGCGTGACGTTGTGTTGAACACGCCCTGCATCTTCGCCCGCTCGGCGAAGCTCGTGTGCCGGCCGGCTTCCCAGATCCTGACGTTCATGGGCTCGATGAGATCTTCCGGCGGCTTTTCGAGTCCGCGCGCGGCGAGCATGTTGGAGATCACCACCGCGAAATTCGAGATGTAGCAGGTCGTCTGCGCCGCGAACGCGGCGCGGAAATCGAGCTCGGGCAGCGCATAGTCGACGTGATGACCGAGGCCTTCGAGGAAGCGGCCGGTCTTCTCCAGCTCGGCCGCGATCTCAGGCGTCGCGGTGTAGTCGCCCCATGTGTGCGACAGCGCAATGCGAAGCTTGCCGGGATCGCGCTTGATCATCTCGGAATAGGGCTGCGCCGTGGTCCAGAACGGCATGAACTCGCCGGGCGCAGGTCCGCGGGCGTGATCGACGAAGGCGGCGGTGTCGCGCACCGAGCGCGACTGGCAGCCCTGGATCGACACGAGCCCGGTGAGGTCGGACATGTGCGGGGCCAGCGAGAACACGCCGCGCGAGACCTTCAGCCCGATATTGCCGTTGACGCCGGCGGGAATGCGGATCGAGCCGCCGCCGTCGGTCGCATGCGCGATCGGCACCACGCCGGCGGCAACCATCGCGGCGCTGCCCGCCGACGAGCCGCAGGTGGTGTAGTCGGTATTCCAGGGATTGCGCGTGACGTAGACGGCCGGATTGTCGGCCGAGCTGCACACGCCGAATTCCGGCGTCGTGGTGCGCCCGATCAGGTTCAGTCCGGCCTGGCGGAATTTGCCGGTCAGGAACGTGTCGGCGCTCGCGCGATTGCCGCGCATCAGCAGCGAGCCCATCTCCTGGAGCCGGCCCTTCATGGTCGGCCCGAGATCCTTCATCAGGAAGGGCAGGCCGGCGAACGGGCCGGCGAGGTTGGCGCCGTCCCTGGCCGGGTCGGCGATCACGTCCTCGAACAGCTCGACCACGCCCGACAGCGCCGGATTGACCTTGGCGACGGCAGCAGTGGCCTGGCGGGCCAGGTCCTTCGGCGTCAGCTCGCCTTTGCGGACGCGCGCCGCCAGCCCCACGCCATCGTGCTGCGCCCACTCGTTCCAGCTCATCGGCAAAGTCATGAAATTCAATTCCCCAGATGCGACGTTCCTTCCTTTCGCATGGACCCTGCGTGAATCAACTGAGCCGGCGCGAAGGGCAGGGTTGCATGGGGCGGAGAGGTCGCACGACCAGGGAGGCCGGCCGTCTCAATCCGATAGTCGCGCGATCACCGCAACCGGCCCGCCGCCCGCGGGGCCCTGATGCTCGGCGCCACCGGACACGTAGACCGCGCCGGTGCCGGCAAGGCCTGCGATCAGCCCGCCGACCGCGGCGCGGGCGTGGCGCGTCGAGCTGATGTCGGTGTCCTCCAGCATGGTGTGGCGAAAGCCGCGCACGCTGCCATCAGGCGAGGCTTCCGCCTTGGCGAAGATGTTGACGAGCTCGCGGCCGGCTTCCGCTTGTGGCGCGACGCCAAGCCCGACGCTCTTCAGCGCCGACGTCACTGCGGCGGCGTCGATCGCATCGCTCATCACGGCGTGGCCGATCTCGAATTCGCTGACCGATGCCGCCGAATTGCCGAGCACGATGACGACGTTGTGCATCAGCTCGATTCCGGCCGAGGTGGACGCCACCTTGGAGAACAGATCGTAGCGGCGCAGCACGTCCCCGTCGCTGATGTCGGAGCCGGTCTCGCCGAGCRCGACCGCAACGCCGAGCGCGGAGGCGCCGCGCGAATAGGCCATCGAGCCGTAGGCGCTGGTCGTCGCCGTCTTGTGGCCGCGTGCGCTTGCGGCCTCGACGCGATCGCTGGTGAGCAGCGGGCACTTGATCTGCACGAAATGGACGTCGGCGGGGTCGGTGATGCCGGCGTCCGCCATCGCGGCCCTCACGGCCGCGGCCGTCTCAGCGATCTGCGCGGCGCGTCCGAGCTCCTCGGGCAGGAAGTCCCGCGTGTGCGCCATGCCGATGCTCAGGCGCTTGCCCGACAAGCCCGCCGGCGGCCGCTCGACCTCGCGGCGCGTGAACACGGTGATGTGCGGGCTGAGCACGCCTTCGGTGCCACCCGACATCACGAAGGCGATGCGCTGCTCGACCTCCTCCGGGGACAGGCTGAGCTGTGGCGCCAGCGCCGTGCACAGCGCGGCGACGGCATATTCCCGGGTAAAGTCGTTGACGCCGCCATTGCCCTCGGTCTTGCCGAGGATGGCGAGGATCTCCCTCGGATCGATCGCGCCGGCGCCGATCATGGCCATGAGGCCGGAGACGTCGCCTGGGCCCTTGGTGACGATCCTGATGACGCCGACCGATGTCGTCCGCATTGCTGGTTCTCAGAGTTCGGTGGTCCGGCGGTGCAAACAGCCGTGGAACGGAGGCGGATGTCAAGCCACTGGCAGCAACCTTTCATCCGTCATCCTGAGGTGCGAGCCCTGCGGCGCAACGCGTCGCTGGGCGAGCCTCGAAGGATGCACGGCCCGGCTGTATCTCGGCCGTTCATCCTTCGAGGCTTCCTTCGCAGCGCTATGCGCGCTGCGGCGTGCGCACCTCGGGATGACGGGGCTGCTATTTTGGTCCGGCGCAACGCAACAGGGGAGCCTTCGCCATCCCCCACGATTGTGGCGAGATCGCATCGGTTCGACAAAAAAATCGTCTGTCGACGGTTGCGCGCGGCACCTTGATGAATCAACCTCGGTTGGTCCATAAGCGGCGTCCCGCGACCGGATTTCGGTTTGCGTCGCGTGCTTGGAGAGAGGGATTCTCGCGTGGCAAATATCAACCAGAAAATTGCGCAGGAGCTTGGGGTACGGGCGGAGCAGGTCGAGGCGACGGTGACGTTGCTCGACGGCGGCGCCACGGTTCCCTTCATCGCCCGCTACCGCAAGGAAGCGACCGGTGCGCTCGACGACGCGCAATTGCGCACCCTGGAGGAGCGCCTGGGCTACCTGCGCGAGCTCGAAGACCGCCGCAAGGCGATCCTCGAATCGGTCCGCGAGCAAGGCAAGCTCGATGCCGCACTCGAAGCCACGATCATGGCCGCCGACAGCAAGGCGCGCCTGGAAGACATCTATCTGCCGTTCAAGCCGAAGCGCCGCACCAAGGCCGAGATCGCCAAGGAAGCCGGTCTCGAGCCGCTCGCCAATCAACTGATGGCGGAGCCCGGCAACGATCCCAAGGTCGTGGCGGAAGGCTTCATCAACGCCGAGAAGGGTGTGGCTGACGCCGCCGCCGCACTCGATGGCGCCCGCGCCATCCTGGTCGAGCGGTTTGACGAAGACGCCGACCTGATCGGTGCCTTGCGCGAGGAGATGTGGACCAATGCGCGCATGGCCTCCAAGGTGCGCGACGGCAAGAAGACCGAGGGCGAGAAATTCGCCGACTATTTCGAGTTCTCCGAGCCGCTGACCAGGCTGCCCTCGCATCGCATCCTGGCGATGTTCCGCGGCGAGAAGGAAGAAATCCTCGATCTGCAGATTCAGGCCGAGGCGGAAGCGCCGCCGCCGGGCGTGCCGAGCGCCTACGAATTGAAGATCATGAAGCGGTTCGGCATCGCCGACCTCAAGCGCGCCGGCGACCGCTGGCTGATCGACACCGTGCGCTGGGCCTGGCGCACCAAGATCCAGGTGCATCTCAACATCGACCTGCGCATGCGGCTGTGGAATGCGGCCGAGACCGAGGCCGTGCGCGTGTTCGCGTCCAATTTGCGCGACCTGCTGCTGGCCGCGCCCGCCGGCACCCGCGTCACCATGGGGCTCGATCCCGGCTACCGCACCGGCGTCAAGGTCGCCGTCACCGACGCGACCGGCAAGGTCGTCGATACCGCCGTGATCTATCCGCACGAGCCGCAGCGGCAGTGGAACGAGTCGCTCGCGATCCTCGGCAAGCTTGCGCTGAAGCACCGTGTCGAGCTGATCGCGATCGGCAACGGTACGGCCTCGCGCGAGACCGACAAGCTCGCGGGCGATCTCGTCAAGGGCCTGGCCGAGCTGAAGATGAACAAGATAGTGGTGTCGGAAGCCGGCGCGTCGGTCTATTCGGCCTCGGCCTTTGCCTCGGAGGAGCTGCCCGGTCTCGACGTCACCCTGCGCGGCGCGGTCTCGATCGCGCGGCGGCTCCAGGATCCGCTTGCCGAGCTCGTCAAGATCGAGCCGAAGGCGATCGGCGTCGGCCAGTATCAGCACGACCTCGGCCAGGCCAAGCTCGCCAAGTCGCTCGATGCCGTGGTCGAAGACTGCGTGAACGCCGTCGGGGTCGACGTCAACACCGCCTCGGCGCCGCTGCTCGCGCGCGTGTCAGGCGTGGGCTCGGGCCTTGCGCAGAGCATCGTGGCACATCGTGACGCCAATGGCCCGTTCAAGTCGCGCAAGGCGCTCAAGGACGTGCCGCGGCTCGGGCCGAAGGCGTTCGAACAGTGCGCGGGCTTCTTGCGCATCCTCGGCGGCGAGGATCCGCTCGATGCCTCCGGCGTGCATCCGGAAGCCTATCCGGTGGTGCGCCGGATTCTCAGCGCCACCAAGAGCGACATCAAGGCGCTGATCGGCAGCAGCGAGATCGTGCGCACGCTGAAGCCGAAGGATTTCGTCGACGAGACCTTCGGTCTGCCGACCGTCACCGACATCCTGCGCGAGCTCGAAAAGCCCGGCCGCGACCCCCGTCCGGCGTTCAAGGCCGCCGTGTTCAAGGAAGGTGTCGAGGAGATCAAGGATCTCAAGAAGGGCATGATCCTCGAGGGCACCGTGACCAACGTCGCCGCCTTCGGCGCCTTCGTCGACATCGGCGTGCACCAGGACGGTCTCGTGCACATCTCGGCGATGTCGAAGACCTTCATCAAGGATCCGCGCGAGGTGGTGAAGCCCGGCGACATCGTCAAGGTGAAGGTGCTGGACTTCGAGGTCGCCCGCAAGCGTATCTCGCTGACCCTGCGGCTCGACGACGAGGTCGGTGCCAAGAAGGACGCCCCCGGCATGCAGCGCGACAATGGCGCGCGCAATCCATCCCGCATGACCTCGTCGGCGCCGCGCAAGCAGGAATCCTCCGGCGGCGGCGCACTCGCCGAAGCCCTGCGCCGCGCGGCGGAGAAGAACAACGGCAAGCGGGCGTGAGACGTCTCTTACCTCTCCCCGCTCGTTGCGGGGAGAGGTCGGAAAGCCTCCGCGAGTTGAGCTCGTCGACGTACGGCGAATTCTACCCACGTCGTCATTGCGAGCGCAGCGAAGCAATCCAGACTGGCTCCGCCTGGACGGTCCGGATTGCTTCGTCGCAAGGGCTCCTCGCAATGACGAGGAGAGTTCGGCAGTCCGCCTCCCTAACACCCGCGTCAGAATCTGGCGCATTTGTAAGTTGAAGGTTAGGGCGCATTTTCCTCATCTGATCCCCTGGAGCGGCGCGACCGTCGCCGCGACAAGGAGGATATTCAGATGCACAGCAGGCTTCTCACCGGCATCGTCGCGGCGGCCATGGCCGCGACGTTGGCGGTCGCTTCGCCCGTTCTCGCCCGAGGTGGTGGTTTCGGCGGCGGAGGACACGGCGGCTTCGGCGGCGGAGGACATGGCGGCTTTGGTGGCGGTGGCCACTTCGGTGGTGGCGGCATGCATGTCGGTGGTGGCGGCATGGGTGGCGGGGGCATGCGATTTAGCGGGATGGGCGGCGCTGGTGGTGCCCGCTTCGTCGGTTCGCCAATGGCCGCCCACGCCGCCATTGGACCTCGCTTTGCCGCGGCTCCGCTAGCGACCCGCGCCGCCTTTGGGCCGCGCTTTGCCGGCGCCGGCTGGCACGGCAGGCCCTTCATCGGCCGCCACGCCTTCTTCCGGCACCACCATCGCTTCTTCTTCGGAGCACCTTTCATCTACGCTGGCTACTACGACGGTTGCTGGCGCAGGAGCTGGACGCCCTATGGGTGGCAATGGGTCAATGTGTGCGGAGACTATTGGTAGTCGCATCGCCGTACCGCACCATTGTCGCGATCGCCATCAGGCGGTTCCGCTCAGCCCCGGAACGGGATAGTCTGGTGGCGATCGTCGCGTGGAGTTTTGCATGACCGGAGGTCACCGCCGCATCCTGGTCGTCGAGGACGATCCGRAAACCGCAGGCCAACTCGTCGAAGAGTTGACGACCTCCGGCTATGAGGTCGATCTCGCCGCCACGGGGCGCGAAGCCCTGAGCCAGGGCGCCGCGCGCGACTATGCCGTGATCACGATCGACCGCATGCTGCCCGACATCGACGGCATCGCCGTGATGCGCCAATTGCGCGACGACGGCATCGCCGCGCCCTTCCTGATCATTTCGGCGCTCGGCGAGGTGGACGACCGCGTGCGCGGCCTGCGCGCCGGCGGGGACGACTATCTCGTCAAGCCGTTCTCCTTCGTCGAGCTGCTTGCGCGGCTGGAGGCGCTCGGCCGCCGCAGCGAGACCATCGCCAAGGAGACGCTGCTGCGGGTCGGCGACCTCGCCATCGACCTGATCGCGCGCAACGCCAGCCGCCGCGGCCGCAAAATTCCGCTGCTGCCGCGCGAGTTTCAGCTGCTCGAATATCTCGTCCGCAACGAGGGCCGCGTCGTCTCGCGCGCGATGCTGCTCCAGCACGTCTGGGACCTGCATTTCGATCCCTCCACCAACATCATCGACGTCTATGTCGGACGCGTCCGCCGCAAGGTCGACGATGCCCAGGCCTATCCGCTGATCCATACCATCCGCGGCATCGGATATTGTCTCCGTGCTCCTGGCTAAGACGCTTCGTTCCTCGACCTTCCGCCTGGCGCTGATCGCGATCGCGGCGTTCGGGCTGATCGTCGCGGCGATCATGGCTTATGTCTATTTCGGCACGCTCGCCTATGTCGAGAGCCGGCTCGGCACCGCCGGCGATCACGATGGCTTCACCGGCACGATCGAACTCGCCATGGTCGCGGTCGCGCTGCTGCTCCTGGTGCTCGCCGGGCTCGCAGCCGTGCTGGTGACCCGGCGCACGGTGGGGCGGATCGAGGAGATCAACGCCACCAGCCGTGCCATCATGCTGTCCGGTCTCGACCGCCGCATTCCCTTGCGCGGCAGCCACGACGAGTGGGACCGCGTCGCCGAAAACCTCAACCAGATGCTCGACCGCATCGAGACGCTGATGGGCGAGGTCAAGCAGGTCAGCGACAACGTCGCCCACGATCTGCGCACCCCGCTGACGCGCATGCGCGGCCGGCTGGAAAAGGCCTATCATACTCCGCGCAACAGCGAGGCAGACGCTGCACTGATCGGCGACACCATCGCCGATCTCGACGCCGTGCTCGGCATGTTCGCCTCCATCACCCGGATCTCGGAGATCGAGACCCGCGCCCGCAGGAGCGCCTTCCGCGCGCTTGATCTCGCCGAGATCGCCGGCGAGGTCGTCGAGCTCTACGACGCCGCCGCCGAGCAGGTTTCGACGCGTCTCAGCCTCGGCGGCGACCGCGAGGTCGCGATCACGGGCGACCGCGACCTGCTGTTCGATGCCGTCGCCAATCTCGTCGACAACGCGATCAAGCACGGCTGCAAAGGCGGGCAGGTGACGGTGACCTGCCGCAGCGCCGGTGGCGGCGCCGTGATCGCGATCGCCGACGACGGTCCGGGCATTCCGGCCGACCAGCGCGACCACGTCTTCAAGCGGTTCTACCGGCTCGAACAGAGCCGCTACACGCCGGGTAACGGCCTGGGTCTCAGCCTCGTCGCCGCGGTCGCGCGCCTTCATGGCGCCGAGATTGCGCTGCATGACAATGCGCCGGGCCTGACGGTCCAGCTCCGGTTTCCGCCGCCTGCGCAGCCCGGCACCCAACTTGCATGATCGCACGCGTACCGAGTGGAAGTCCTGCAATGTCCCGCCTGCCAGATCTCGTCATCACCAATGCTCGCACGCGCGGCCGCGAGATCGTCGACATTGCGATCACCGATGGCGTGATCACCGCGATCGGCAACCGGCTCGATCCCGGTGCACAGGCCTTTGTCGATGCCAAAGGCGGCCTGGTGACGCCGGCATTTGTCAATCCGCACCTGCATCTCTGCAAGGTATGGACCCTGCCGATGATGTCGGAGGCGGCGCTCGAGGCCTATCAGGGCGGCGGCATGAGCGAGGCGGCGAAGGCGGTCGATCTCGCCGCAGCGGTGAAGAGCAATTACGACGCGTCCTGGATCGTCCCGAACGCACGGCGCGCGGTTGCGCTCGCCGCGCTTCACGGCAATCTCCACATCCGCGCCTTCGCCGATGTCGACACCAAGGCCCGGCTGGAGGGCGTCAAGGCGCTGCTTGCGATCCGCGAGGAGTTTCGCGGCATCGTCGACATCCAGGTCGTGGCTTTCCCACAGGACGGCCTGTTTCGCGAGCCCGGCGCCGACGGTCTGATGCGCAAGGCGATGGCGCTCGGGGCAGACGTCGTCGGCGGGATTCCCTGGATCGAAGCCGATGAAGAGGACATGCGCCGCCATGTCGCGTTCTGCTTCGACCTCGCGGCCGAACACGGCGCCGAAATCTCGATGCTGCTGGACGACGTCGGCGACGCCAACATGCGCACGCTCGACATGATGGCGCGCGCGGTGATCGCGCGCGGCGTCGAGGGCCGAGCGCTCGCCCATCATTGCCGGGCGATGGCGCTCTATCCCGAGAACTATCTCCGCGAGCTGATGGTGCTGCTCGGAAAGGCCCGTGTCAGCGTTGTCAGCAATCCGCACAACGGTCCGCTGCACGCGCGGGTGAAGGAATTGCTGGGCGCGGACATCAATGTCTGCCTCGGCCAGGACGACATTTCCGACGCCTATTATCCGTTCGGCCGCAACAACATGCTGGAGGTGGCGTTCCTCGCCTCGCATCTGTTGTGGATGACGAAGAAGAGCGAGTTCGAGACGCTCTACGACATGATCACCACGCGCGCCGCCACGGCGATCAACCTCGAGCGCTATGGCCTCGGGCTCGGC
>NZ_JBFUES010000211.1:0-9104 GCF_056403875.1 Bradyrhizobium sp. P2_E8 | reverse complement strand
GATCCACACGGTGCCGCCGACCACGAGGAAGACGACCAGCAGCCCGAAGGCGAGCGCCAGCACGTTGTTGGTATTGTCCGGCCCCGTCGTGATGTGCAGGAAGAACACGAGGTGCACGCCCATCTGCGCGATCGCGAGCACGATCAGCGCGACGGGTATGGAAGGCTGCCAGACCAGGTCAGTGCCGGCGATGAAGAACGACGTCGCCGTGAGCAGCAGCGCGAGTGCGAGGCCGACGACGTAGCCGAGGATGCGCGCGCCGACGCTATGCTGCTCTTCCTCGCCCGGCGCGAGATCGTGCCCGGCCGGAACATGGGTCTGATCGCTCATGCGCCACCCCCAAGCAAATAGACGACAGAGAACACCCCGACCCAGATGATGTCGAGTGCGTGCCAGAACAGCGCAAAGCACATCATCCGCCGCAACACGTCGGCGCGAAAGCCCTTGGCGAAGACCTGCGCCATCATGGTGAGCAGCCAGAGCACGCCGGCGGAGACGTGCAGGCCGTGGCAGCCGACCAGCGAGAAGAACGACGTCAGGAACGCGCTGCGCGAGGGGCCGTAGCCGCGCGCGACGAGATCGGCGAATTCGCGGAACTCGATGGCGAGGAAGATCAGCCCGAGCACGCAGGTCACGGCCATGCCGAGATAGAACCAGAACCGGTTGCGCACGTCGGCGGCGATGCTGGCCATGCCGCAGGTGAAGCTCGACAGCAGCAGGCAGACCGTCTCGATCGCGACGTTGCGCTGCTCGAAGATTTCCGAGCCCTTGGGGCCGTCGGCGGTCTGGCCGGACAGCACCGCATAGGCCGCAAAGAAGCAGGAGAACATCACGATGTCGGAGAGCAGGAAGACCCAGAAGCCGTAGGCGGTCACGATCCGCTTCGACGCCGGCCCGGGATGCTCGACGACGAGCCCGATATGATGGGGATCGGCATGCGCACGGCCGACAGTCGCGGTCATCGACATCAGAGCGCCCCCGCCATGCTGACGAGGCTGCGACGTTCCTCGAGATTGATGCGGTCGATGCGGGCGACTTCCTCAGCCGGGATGACGTATTCGTCATGGTCGCGCCAGGCGAACACGACGAAGGTCGCGAACGCGCCGATGCCGCCCAGGATCACCATCCACCAGATGTGCCAGATCAGCGCAAAGCCCATGATGGTGGCGAAGAACGCGCAGACGAAGCCGGTCGGCGAGTTCCGGGGCATTTCGATGTCGTGATACTCGGGCACCTCGTGCTCGAGCGATTGCTGCCGGGCATGGGTCTTCATGTCCCAATAGGCATCCTCGCCGCGCACATCGGGACTGAAAGCGAAGTTGAAGACCGGCGGTGGCGACGAGGTCGCCCATTCCAGCGAGCGCCCGTCCCAGGGATCGCCGGTACGGTCGCGCAGGGCCTCGCGATTCCTGATGCTGACGACGAGCTGCATGATCTGGCAGATCACCCCGATCGTCAGCACCGCCATGCCGGCCGCCGCAACCAGCATCCAGGGCCGCCACGCCGCGACGTCGTAATGCTGCAAGCGCCTGGTCATGCCGAGCATGCCGGCGACATAGAGCGGCATGAAGGTGACGTAGAAACCGAGGAAGGTGAACCAGAACGCGAGCTTGCCCCAGCGCTCGTCGAGCCGGAAGCCGAACGCCTTCGGAAACCAGTATTCGAAGCCCGCGAAAGCGCCGAACAGCACGCCGCCGATGATGACGTTGTGGAAGTGCGCGACCAGGAACATGCTGTTGTGGAGCATGAAGTCGGCCGGCGGCACCGCGACCAGCACGCCGGTCAGGCCGCCGATGATGAAGGTGACCATGAAGCCGACCGCCCACAGCATCGGCGTCGCGAAGCGGATGCGGCCGCCATACATCGTGAACAACCAGTTGTAGATCTTCACCCCGGTCGGCACCGCGATGATCATGCTGGCGATGCCGAAGATGGCGTTGACATCGGGGCCCGCGCCCATCGTGAAGAAATGGTGCAGCCAGACCATGAAGGAGATCACGCAGATCGCCATGGTGGCCAGCACCATGGAGCGATAGCCGAACAGCGCCTTGCCGGAAAAGGTCGAAACCACCTCGGAGAAGATGCCGAAGGCCGGCAGCACCAGGATGTAGACCTCAGGATGGCCCCACGCCCAGATCAGGTTCATGAACATCATGACGTTGCCGCCGGCCTCGTTGGTGAAGAAGTGGAAGCCGAGGTAACGGTCGAGCAGCAGCATCGCGAGCGTGGCGGTGAGGATCGGAAACGCCGCGACGATCAGGAGATTGGAGGCCAGCGTGGTCCAGCAGAACATCGGCATGCGCAGATAGTTCATGCCCCTGGTGCGCAGCTTCAGCACGGTCGTGACGAGATTGATGCCGGCGACCAGCGTGCCGACGCCGGAGATCTGCAGCGACCAGGCGTAGTAGTCGACGCCGACGCCCGGCGAATAGGACAGTCCCGACAGCGGCGGGAAGGCGAGCCAGCCGGTGCGGGCGAACTCGCCGATCACGAGCGAGAGATTGACCAGCAGCGCGCCGGTCGCGGTCAGCCAGAAGCCGACCGAATTGAGCGTCGGAAACGCGACGTCGCGCACGCCGAGCTGGAGCGGAACGACCAGGTTCATCAGACCGATCACGAACGGCATCGCGACGAAGAAGATCATGATGGTGCCGTGCGCCGAAAAGATCTGGTTGTAATGCTCCGGCGGCAGATAGCCCTGCGACTGGTAGGCCACCGCCTGCTGGATCCGCATCATGATCGCGTCGCTGCCGCCGCGCAGCAGCATCACCGAGGCCAGCAGGATGTACATCACGCCGATCCGCTTGTGATCGACGCTGGTGATCCATTCGTGCCAGAGATACGGCAGATGCCCTTTCACGACGACCCAGATCAACACGCCGAGGATCGCGACCAGCACCACGGCGCCGGCGATGAGCGGAATGGGCTGATCAAATGGAATGGCCGACCAATCGAGCTTACCGAGCATCGTGGCCTCCACTGTGCGGCCGGCCGGCATCGGATAGCAGCTCCGGCCCRGGTCCCGGCGGAATGTGCTGGGTCGCGATCAGGTCGAACAGACGGGGATCTTCCAGGCGGTAGGTCGGCCTGCCCCTCTCGATGCCCTGCTGCATCAGCTTCGTGTAGCTCTCCTCGTTCAGCACGGCATCGGACTTCGCCGTGGTCGCGACCCAATCCGGAAAGGCGAGCGGCGAGATCACGTTGACGTCGAACATCATGTCGGGAAAGCCGTCGCCGGAGAAATGCGCCGACAGACCTTGCAACTTGCCCTCATTGTCGGCACGCAGGTTCAGCTTCGTCACCATGCCGTTCATGGTGTAGATCATGCTGCCGAGCTGCGGGATGAAGAACACGTTCATCACGCTCGACGACGTCAGCTGGAAATTCAGCTCGGCGCCAGCCGGCACCGTCAGCGTGTTGACGGTGGCGATGCGCTGGTCCGGATAGATGAAGAGCCATTTCCAGTCGAGCGAGACCGCCTGGATGCGGACCGGACTGCCGGTGCCCGGCACGGGCGCTGCGGGATCGAGCTGATGCGAGCCGATCCAGGCGACGCCGCCGAGCAGGATCACGGTGAGCGCGGGGATCGCCCACACCACCATCTCGACGCGCCCGGAATAGACGAAGTCGGGCTGGAAGCGCGCTTTCGTGTTGGACGCGCGAAACCAGAACGCGAACGCCAGGATCGCGATGATGGTCGGCACCACGATCGCCAGCATGATGAAGACGGAATCGACCAGGATGGTGCTGTTGGCGGCAGCCACCGGCCCTTGTGGATCGAGCAGATTCATCGGCAAGCCACTGGCGATTGGGAAACCCCAGGCGAGAGCCTAGCGCGGAAAAGCCCCCGCAACAAACGCAAGCTCGGTAGAACGGTTCCGCAACACGCCCGCTCAATCGCGCGCCGTGCCGTCCGGCGGCATGCAATTCCATGCGATGTCAATGACATCTACGCGGGACGGCCGGCCTTCTCACCTCCGCACTCCATTGCTAGTTTGCACGAAATTATCGGGATGAAACGGGATGCAGGGCCCTGAGGACGATGCCGGCCTCGCCGGCAAGGTGGCGCTCATCAGCGGCGGCGGCGCCGCGGGCGACGGCATCGGCAACGGCCGCGCTGCAGCAATTCTGCGGGACCGCGCAGGTGCCGACAACGAGCCCGCTTACAAAGAGGTACTCCAGCAGTACCCGATCCCCGGAGTGAACTGACATGCGCTTGAAGGACAAGGTTGCAATCGTCGTCGGCGCCGGCCAGAGCCCCGGCGAAGGCATGGGCAACGGCCGCGCCACCGCGCTGACCTTCGCGCGCGAGGGCGCCAAGGTATTGTGCGTCGATCATCATCTGGAATCGGCACAGGAAACCGTCGCGATGATCGCCGAGACGAACGGCACCGCCGCAGCCTTCAAGGCGGACGTGACGAAAGCCGCCGACATCAAGGCGATGGTCAAGGACGCGCAGACACGCTGGGGCCGGATCGACGTGCTGCACAACAATGTCGGCGTCAGCCTGTCCGGCGGCGATGCCGAATTGCTAGAGATCACCGAAGAGGCGTTCGACCGCGTCGTCGCCATCAATCTGAAGAGCTGCATTTTGGCGGCGAAAGAAGTGATCCCGATCATGCGCGCGCAGCACAGCGGCGCCATCATCAACATCTCCTCGATGGCCGCGATCACCACCTACCCTTACGTGGCCTACAAGGCGACGAAGTCGGCGATGATCGCCTTCACCGAACAGCTCGCCTACCAGAACGCCGAATACGGCATTCGCGCCAACGTCATCCTGCCCGGCCTGATGAACACGCCGATGGCCGTCGATACCCGCGCCCGCGAATGGCACAAGACCCGCGCCGAAGTCGAAGCCGAACGCGACAGCAAGGTGCCGCTGCGCAAGAAGATGGGAACGGGGTGGGACGTCGCCAATGCCGCGCTGTTCCTGGCGTCGGACGAGGCGAATTTCATCACCGGCGTGACGCTGCCGGTGGACGGCGGAGCGAGTGTGAGGCGGGGGTAGGTCGAGGCAGAGCGCAGTGCCCCTTCCCTTCTCCCCTTGTGGGAGAAGGTGGCATAGGCGGCCWTYGGCCGCCGTTCTTAAGAACGCCGAAGCKARGCTTCGGCTATGGCGCCGGATGAGGGGTYTCTCTTTGCGAACTCAACTGGCGAAGGGACTCGCGGAGAGAACCCCTCACCCGTCTCGCCGCTACGCGTCGAGCCACCCTCTCCACAAGGGGAGAGGGAAAGCACTATCACTGCCGCGTGCTTGTCACCCGCCAGATCGTGCCGTTGCCATCCTCCGACACCAGCAAGGATCCGTCCTTCGCCACGGCTACGCCCACCGGCCTTCCCCATACCTCCGTGTCACTCACCACAAACCCCGTGACGAAATCCTCGTACTCGCCGGTCGGCTTGCCGTCCTTCATCCTGATACGGATCACCTTGTAGCCGGTGCGCTTCGAGCGGTTCCAGGAGCCGTGCTCGGCGGCGAAGGCGTCGCCCTGGTATTCGGACGGAAACTGCGCGCCCTGATAGAAGGTCATGCCGAGCGAGGCCGAGTGCGGCTGTATCAGCACGTCGGGAATCGTCACCTTGTCCTTGAGGTCCGGCCGCGCGCCGGCATGGCGCGGGTCTTCGTTGCCGCCGATATAGAACCAAGGCCAGCCGTAGAAGGCGCCCTCCATCACGCTGGTGACGTAGTCGGGCACGAGGTCGTCGCCGAGGCCGTCGCGTTCGTTGGTCGAGCACCACGGCAGGCCGGTCTGCGGCTGGATCGCGAGGCCGACGCAATTGCGGATGCCGGTGGCGTAGATCTTCCGCTCCTTGCCATCGGGATTGAAGGCCAGCACGGTGGCACGCTCGGTTTCACTGGCCCAGGCCGCACCGAGCGGCTGCGTTTTCGACCACGCATCCATCCCGCCCGGCGGCGTGCCCATGCCCTCGGCGACGTTGCTGAGCGAGCCGACCGAAATCAGCATGCGCTTGTTGTCAGGCGTGAAGACGATGTCGCGGGTGGAATGGCCGCCGTCATGCGGCAGGCTCGCCACGATCGTCTCGGCCTTGCCGCGCGCCTTGAGGTCACCGGCCTGATAGGGAAAGCGGACGACGCTGTCGGTGTTGGCGACATAGACCCATTGCGGATTGTCGCCGTTCGGAAGGAAGGCAATGCCGAACGGCTGCCGCAGGCCGCTGGCAAACACCTCGTTGGTCGCGACCTTGCCGCCCTCGCCGGCGCGCAGTACGCGGATGGTGCCGGCCCGCGTCTCCGCGACGAAGACGTCGCCGTTCGGCGCCACGCGCACGATGCGCGGCGCACGCAGGCCTTCCGCGAACAGCTCGATCTTGAAGCCCGCCGGCACCTGAAGCGCGGCCTCCGGCGGACGCGGCACCACCTTCGAGAAGCTTGCGACCGAGGGCGTGGCATTGGGCCGGGCGAGATCCTGCGGCCGGATCAGCCTGACCGTGCCGGGCTTGTCGGCCTGCCAATTGCCATAGGCGTCCTGGCCTTGCAGCACCGGCTCGGCCTGCGCAAATGTCGCAGAAGCGACCAGCAACCCCGCGGACATCACCGCGGTCGACATCCGGTTCTTCACGTCGTCTTCCTCCCGGCCTGCACGTCTCGAACGTCAACGCCGATCGATCCGTAAACGTTCTGCGGCGGGTCAAACGCCTGCCGAATCCCACATCAGCTCATGCCCGCACGATGTGCATCAGCCGCGCCCCATCGTACTGGAAAATGCCGTTGATCGGTGCGACACATTGTAAGGGCACGACCGCCGGTTGCGGTCATCAAAGCTGCGGCATTTGTGTCGCACCTGATGGGGTGATCATGTGGGGATCCATCATATCGGAATGGGCGAGCCTGCTGCTCCGCTGGCTGCACGTGGTGGCGGCGATCGCCTGGATCGGCAGTTCCTTCTATTTCATCGCTCTCGACCTCAGCCTCAAACCCAGGAGCGATCTGCCTGATGGCGTGCAGGGCGAAGCCTGGCAGGTCCATGGCGGCGGCTTCTACCGGATCATGAAATACCTGGTCGCGCCCACCCGGATGCCGGACGAGCTGACCTGGTTCAAATGGGAGGCCTACACCACCTGGCTGTCCGGCTTCGCGCTGATGGTGGTGGTCTATTATCTCGAGGCCGATCTGTTCCTGGTCGACAAGTCGATCCTCGACCTCACGCCATTCCAGGCCGGGCTGTTCAGCTTCTTCAGCCTGGCTCTGGCATGGGCGCTCTACGAGGCCGCCTGCCGCACCGGGCTTGCGCAGCGCGAGCTGCCGTTCGCCATCGGCGGCTACCTGTTCCTGGTCGCGCTGACCTACGCTTTCACCCATGTGCTGAGCGGCCGCGGTGCGTTCAACCAGATCGCGGCGATCATCGGCACCATCATGGTCGCCAACGTCTTCACGCTGATCATCCCGAACCAGAAGAAGATCGTGGCCGCGCTGATCGCGGGACGGGCGCCCGATCTGAAGCTCGGCAAGACCAGCAAGGAGCGTTCGGTCCACAACAACTATTTGACGCTTCCCGTCGTCGTGCTGATGATCAGCAACCACTATCCCCTGCTCTACGCCACGCGCTTCAACTGGATCATCGTCGCGATCATCCTGGCGCTCGGCCCCGTGATCCGCCACTTCTTCAACGAGCGTCATGCCGGGCGGAAATCGCCGTGGTGGGTGTGGGGTGTCGCCGCCGCAGGGGTGATCGCGATCCTTTTCCTCTCCGCAGCCGGCCCGCGCGAGGTGAAGACCGGCGCGCTGTCGGTGCAGCCCACGGTCGCCAATGTCGAGGAGATCGTGATGTCCCGGTGCAGCATGTGCCATGCGGCCGAACCGGTCTGGGCCGGGATCGTCACCGCGCCGAAGGGCATATTGCTCGACGCGCCCGAGCACATCCAGCGCAACATCCGCCTGATCGGCCGCGTCGCGGCCTGGTCCACCGCGATGCCGCCCGGCAACATCACCGAAATGACCAGCGAGGAGCGTGCCATCCTCGCCGCCTATATCGAGCAGGCGCGCTGACGCCATCACGCGTCGATATCGCGTTTCGCGGAATGAAATTTCCGCATGTCCCGCCGATTTGAAAATGACTTGATCGTCCATCCGGCGTAGACAGGGACAGCGGCCGCTCGTGCCGTCCAAATCCAATCTGCATCTGCCGCGGGGAAATCACAGTGGCCCTCAAGAACGTCATCGGTATCGACCACGCCGTGGTCATGGTGAAGGACCTCGACAAGGCCGCCGAGAACTACCGGCAGCTCGGCTTCACGGTCTCGCCGCGCGGCACCCACAGCGCGCATATGGGCACCGGCAACTACACCATCATGTTCGACCCGGACTACATGGAGCTGCTCGGCGTGCTGGCCGCGACCGAGCACAATGCGCCGGCCCGCGCCTTCCTCGACACGCGCGGCGAAGGCATCGAGCGCATCGCCTTCACGGCGGTCGACAGCGCCGCCGGCGCGGAGGAAATCCGCGCGCGTGGCCTGACGCCGATCGGCCCGACCGATTTCGAGCGGCCGGTGACGCTGCCTGATGGCACGGTCTCGGCGGCGAAATTCCGCACCTTCATGTGGCCGACCGCGGAAGCGCCGGGCGGCGTGCGCATCTTCGCCTGCCAGCACAAGACCCGCGAGACCGTGTGGATTCCCGAGCTGATGAAGCACGCCAATGCGGCAAAGCGGATCAGGCAGACGCTGATCGCAACGCCCGAGCCCGCGAAGGAAGCCGCGCACCTCGCGCGCCTGATCGACCGCGAGCCGCAGGCGGAGGCCGACGGCGCGGTCAGCGTGCCCTCCGGCGGCGATCGTGCCGACTTCGTCTATCTGACGCTGGACCAGCTCGGCAAACGCTATCCCCGCGTGCCGCTCGCGGGCCTCTCCGAGCGCGGCGGCGCGGCGCTGGTGCTCGTCAGCGGCGATCTCGCCGCGACCGAGAAGGCGCTGGGTGCGGCGGCGCTGCGCAGCGGGTCTGCCATCGTCGTGCCGCCGGCCAAGGCCAACGGCACCCTGCTCGCCTTCGTTGCCGGCTGATTTGAACTAATTCTTTAACAAGCGTTTACCGGGCGGCTCTAGGCTTGCAGCCTATCCAGCCGCCCGGGGCCAGACGCATTTTC
>NZ_JBFUES010000210.1:0-16333 GCF_056403875.1 Bradyrhizobium sp. P2_E8 | reverse complement strand
GGTCCTGAAATCGAGCGGCTGGTGCAGCTTCTCGCACGGCTGCCGGGCCTCGGTCCGCGCTCGGCGCGGCGCGCCGCGCTGCATCTGATCAAGAAGCGCGAAGCGCTGATGATGCCGCTGTCCTCGGCCCTCCAGGTCGCGCTCGACAAGGTCCAGGTCTGCAAGACCTGCGGCAACATCGACACGCAAAATCCCTGCACCGTCTGTACCGATCCGAAGCGCGATCCCTCGATCATCGTGGTCGTCGCCGACGTCGCCGACCTCTGGGCGCTGGAGCGGGCCAATGCGACTCAAGGGCGCTATCATGTGCTCGGTGCGACATTGTCGCCGCTCGACGGCGTCGGTCCGCAGGACCTCACCATCGACGCGCTGGTTGCGCGCGCGCATGCTGCCGAGGTGCACGAGATCATCCTGGCGCTGAACGCGACGGTGGACGGCCAGACCACGGCGCACTACATCACCGACCTGCTTCAGGACGCCAACGTAAAAGTAACGCGTCTCGCCCATGGTGTGCCGGTCGGCGGCGAGCTTGATTATCTCGATGAAGGTACGCTATCGGCCGCGATGCGGCAGCGAACCCTGTTCTAGCTATCCTACAGACCTTACGGAACGGACGACATGACGAAACTTTTCGCCACTCGATTGGCTTTGGTCGCGACGATGATGCTGCTGGTGACGCCGGCCATCTCCGCGCAGCAGGACGACGCGGCGCCGCCGCCGCCCAAGCCCGGCAAGCCGATCAACACCGGCGACGTGCTCTCGGGCGAGCTGAACGCGATGAAGGTGCGCGACGTCAAGAATGCCGGCAAGCGGATCGCGATGTATCAGATCACCTCAGAGCCGCGCCGCCTGCCGGCGCCGAACGGGCTGTGCAATCTCGAGACCGGCCCGGAGACCTTCCAGCTCGTCACATCCAGCGACGCGCAGGCCACGCAGCTGAAGTCGTTCGTCGGCAAGGAGATCTCGGTCAAGGTCGACGAAGTCGCCTGCGCCAGCGATCCCGGCCAGATGAGCGAAGCCGTGGTCACGAAGTGGAGCATCATCAAGAAGCAGTAGGAGCATCAGATCGAGATGCCGTAGGGTAGGTTAGCCGAAGGCGTAACCCACCACTGTTTATCTCCGCGGTGACAGAAATGGTGGGTTACGCTGCGCTAACCCACCCTACGAGAGCGTCAAACCCGCACCGGCCCCAGCTCTTCGAAATGCCCGCGCTTTTGCAACCATGTCAGCAGGACCAGGCTCGGGATCGCCACCAGCACGCAGATCACGAAGAACAGCGGCCAGCCGGTGGCCTTGGCGACATAGCCCGCCACCGACGAGAGATAGGTGCGTCCCACCGCGGCGAGCGCGGTCAGCAGCGCGTATTGGGTCGCCGTGTGCAGCGGGTTCTGGCACAGCGCGGAGATATAGGCGACGAAGATCACGGTGCCGATGGCGCTGGTGAAGTTTTCGCAGGTGATGGCGAAGGCGAGCGCCCATTGGCTGGTGCCGACGAAGGCCAGCCAGGAGAACGACAGGTTGGCGAGCGCCTGCACCACGCCGCCGATCCACAGGCTCGTCGCCAGCGAATAGCGCCGCGCGACGAAGCCGCCGGCAAAGCCGCCGATCAGCGTGGCGGCGAGGCCGACGCCCTTCACGATCGCCGCATAGTCGTTGCGGGAGAAGCCGAGGTCGATCACGAACGGCGCCGTCATGGTGCCGGAGAAGGCGTCGGTGAACTTGAACAGCACGACGAAGGCAAGCGCAGCGAGCGCGTCCTTGCGCGCCAGGAATTCCGAGAAGGCGCCGATCGCCGCATGCAGCACGCGCGCGAACGCCGTCTCGGCCTGCGTCGCGGCTTCCGCCCGCACCGACTGCTCGGGCTCGGTCGCGACCAGCGCGGTGATCGTGCCGATCAGCACCATCGCCGCCATCACCACATAGCCCCACATCCAGGCCGATGTGCGCGAAATGCCGGTGCTCTCGAACCCGGAGACGATGAACAGCGCGCCCGCGGTCGAGACCAGCATGCCGATGCGATAGGCCGCGACATAGGACGCCATGCCGGCGGCCTGCTCGCTCTCCGGCAGGCTCTCAACGCGGAAGGCGTCGACCACGATGTCTTGCGTCGAGGACGTCGTCGCCACCAGCAGCGCCCCGAGCGCGACGTAGAACGGTGAGCGTGCGGGATCGGTCAGCGCCAGCAGCAGGATGGCGACGATCAGCAGCAGCTGCGAGAACAGCAGCCAGCCGCGCCGCCGTCCGAACGCGCGCGTGAACAGCGGCACGTGCAGCGCATCCACCAGCGGCGCCCACAGGAATTTCAGCGTGTAGGGCGTGCCGACCAGCGCAAACAGCCCGATGGTTCCGAGATCGACCCCGGCCTCGCGCATCCACACCAGCAGCGTCGAGCCCGACAGCGCCAGCGGAAGCCCGGACGAGAAGCCGAGGAACAGCACGATCAGCACCCGCGGTTGCAGGTACACGGCAAGGCTGTCACGCCAGGAGGCGGCCGGGGCGGAAGTCGCGGCGGGGGAGGTCGCGTCGGGTGCGGTCATGGGGAGGTGTTAGCAGATTCTGGGGGCCACAAGGGAGCTGTCGTCGCCCTCTCCGCTGTCATCGTCCGCGAAGGCGGACGATTTAGTAACCACCAGCGTCTCGGTTCAATCACACCCGCCGCAGCGTACTGGATACCCCGTCTTCGCGGGGTATGACAGCGTCGACAGTGTCATGGTGGTCCGGCTATCCCGGGATAGAGATCATCCCAATTCGGGTTGTGCTGCTCGATCAAGCGGGCCTTCCAGGCCCTGTTCCACTTCTTGAGCCGCTCCTCTCGTTTGATCGCATTCTCGGGGTCATCGAATTGCTCGAAGTAGACGAGCCTCGCGACGTCATATTTCTCTGTGAAACTCTCGATCAGCTTTGACTTGTGCTCGGCTGCGCGGCGGATGAGGTCATTCGTCACGCCGATATACAGCGTGCCCCCAATCTTGCTGGCGAGGATGTACACGTAGTAGCAGCGTGCGCCCATCTGCCGCATTTCCCTCCGCTGTCATCGTCCGCGAAGGCGGACGATCCAGTACTCCGCGGCGTTCCGGATCAATAACGACTGCCGCGGCGTACTGGATGCCCCGCCTTCGCGGGGCATGACAGTGTGCCTTGAACTCACTCCCCCGCCTGGAGCTTCCTCGGGAACAGTTCGGGCGCGCCGGTTGCCACCAGGTGCGGGCCCTCCGCCGGCGCATCGGCCTTGCTGAAATCGAGCTCCTCGATCCGTCCGGCGCGCTTCTCGATCTTGTCGGCGGAGATCAGCACCTGGCGGACGTCCTCGTTCGCGTCGGCAAAGTGCTTCTGCAGCTTCAGCACGCGGTCGCGCAGGCGGCCGAGATCGTCGCCGAGCTTGATGACCTCGGTGCGGATCTGGTCGGCCGCATCGCGCATGCGCGCGTCCTTCATGATCTGCTGCATCACCTGGATCGCCAGCATCAGGAGCGAGGGCGACACCAGCACGACTCGCGCGCGGTAGGCCTTCTGGATCACGTCGTCGAAGCCGTCATGGATCTCGGCATAGACCGATTCCGACGGCACGAACATCAGCGCCATCTCCTGGGTCTCGCCGGTGACGAGATATTTTTCCGCGATGTCGCTGACATGCTTCATCACGTCGCCGCGCAGCCGCTGCGTGGCGATGCGCTTCTCCTCGTCGGTGCGGGCGTCGTGCAGCGCGGTCATCGCTTCGAGCGGAAACTTCGCGTCGATGCAGAGCGGGCGCTGATCGGGCAGGAACACGACGCAGTCCGGCCGCTTTCCGGTCGAAAGCGTGAACTGGAACTCGTAGGCGCCCTTCGGCAAGCCGTCCTGGACGATCGCCTCCATCCGCGCCTGGCCGAAGGCGCCGCGCGACTGCTTGTTGGCGAGCACGTCGCGCAAGGTCGTCACCTGCGTGGTGAGGTCGGTGAGGTTCTTGTGCGCGTTGTCGATGATGCCAAGCCGCTCGTGCAAGGCGTGCAGGCTCTCCATGGTGTTGCGGGTCGAGTGCTCCATGGACTGGCCGACGCGATGGGTGACCGAATCCAGCCGCTCATTGACCGCGCGGGCCATCTCGGCCTGGCGGCCGGCCAGCGCCTGGGTCATGGCGTCGACCCGGCCCGCGGCCTCGCTCTGGGCATGCAGCATCTGGCTGATGCGCTCCTCGAGCTCGTCGGCGCGGATCGCATTCGCCATCGCGAGTTCCGCCCCGCGCCGCCCCGAGCGGGCAATCACCACGGCGATCACAACCAGCAGGATGAGGACCAGGACGCCGAAGCCGATCAGCGCGTCGATCGTGCGCACCGGCCAGTCGCCGGCCACGAAAATGATCTCGTTCATGCCTGCCCTTCTAGCCGATTCGGCCGTCTCCACGAACGAATAGCGAACATTTATGGTAAATGCCCCGTTAATTTTTATGGTTAACGAAACCTGAAGCTTTATGGTTAGTGGAGGGTTAACGGGGTTCCTGGCCGCATTGACCGCGTCCGGCGCCCGGCTTAAATCGCCGCCATGGCCCTCAGAGAAATCATCATCCTGCCCGACAAGCAGCTGCGTCTGGTCTCCAAGCCGATCGAGAAGGTCACGACGGAGATTCGCAAGCTTGCCGACGACATGTTCGAGACCATGTACGACGCGCCCGGCATTGGCCTCGCGGCGATCCAGATCGCGCAGCCGTTGCGGCTGATCACCATGGACCTCGCCAAGCGCGACGAGAACGGCGAGACCAAGCCGGAGCCGCGCGTCTTCATCAATCCGGAAGTCATCGCCTCGTCCGAGGAGCTGTCGGTCTACGAGGAAGGCTGCCTGTCGATCCCCGAATATTACGAGGAGGTCGAACGTCCTGCGAAGGTGCGCGTGCGCTTCACCGATCTCGACGGCAAGGTGCACGAGGAGGACGCCGAAGGCCTCTACGCCACCTGCATCCAGCACGAGATCGACCATCTCAACGGCGTCCTGTTCGTCGACTATCTGTCGAAGCTCAAGCGCGACCGCGTGATCAAGAAGTTCGAGAAAGCCGCCAAGCGCGCGGAGTAAGGTTCTCTCTCTGTCGTCATGGCCGGGCTTGACCCGGCCATCCACGCCTTGCTTGCTTTGTCGCGAAGACCGTGGATGCCCGGGTCAAGCCCGGGCATGACGGAGAACCAGAACTCTCACCGAACGCAGTCACATGCCCCTTCGCCTCATCTTCATGGGCACGCCCGATTTCTCCGTGCCGACGCTGCTCGAGCTCGTCGCCCATGGCCATGAGATCGTGGCTGTCTATACGCGCGCGCCGAAGCCGGGCGGGCGGCGCGGCCTGCAATTGCAGCCGACGCCGGTGGAGGAAGCCGCGCGAAAACTCGGCGTGCCCGTGCTGACGCCGAAGACGCTGAAGACAGAGGAAGCGCTGGAGCAGTTTCGCGCCTTTGACGCCGACGCCGCCGTGGTCGTCGCCTACGGCATGATCCTGCCGCAGGCCATTCTCGATGCGCCAAGGCTCGGCTGCTACAATCTGCACGCTTCGCTGCTGCCGCGCTGGCGCGGTGCCGCGCCGATCAACCGCGCCATCATGGCTGATGATGCCGAGAGCGGCGTCATGGTGATGAAGATGGACGTCGGCCTCGACACCGGCGACGTCGCCATGGCCGAGCGGCTGGCGATCACCGACAACATGACCGCGGCCGACCTGCACGATCGCCTGTCCCGGCTCGGCGCCGACCTGATGGTGCGGGCCATGGCGGCGCTCGGCCGCGGCGGGCTCCAGCTCAAGAAGCAGAGCGAGGACGGCGTCACCTATGCGGCCAAGATCGACAAGGCCGAGGCGCGCATCGACTGGAGCAAGCCCGCGCGCGCGGTGTTGCGCCACATCCACGGCCTGTCGCCGTTCCCCGGCGCCTGGACCGAGCTCGCAGATGTCAGCGAGAACCCGCGCGTGAAAATCCTGCGCTGCGAACTCGCCAAGGGCTCGGGCGCGCCGGGCGAGGTGCTCGACGACCAGCTCACCATCGCCTGCGGCGAGGGCGCGATCCGCATCATCGAGCTCCAACGCGAAGGCAAGGCGCGGATGCAGGCGGTCGACTTCCTGCGCGGCGTGCCGATGAAGGCGGGCGCGAAATTCACCTGACACTGTCATACCCCGCGAAGGCGGGGTATCCAGTACGCCGAGGCTTCTCGGTTGAACGGAGAGGCCGCGGCGTACTGGATCGCCCGGTCAAGCCGGGCGATGACGGCAGAATTGGAAACGATGCCCCGCTACAAGCTCACCATCGAATATGACGGCGCGCCGTTCTTCGGCTGGCAGGTGCAGGACACGCTGCCGTCGGTGCAGGGCGCTTTGGAAGCGGCGGTGAAGGCGATGACCGGCGCGGATCTGCGGGTGCATGGCGCCGGCCGCACCGATGCCGGCGTGCATGCGCGCGGCCAGGTCGCTCATGTCGACATCGAGAAGCAGTTTCCGCCGGGCCGTTTTCGCGACGGTCTCAACGCGCATCTGCGCCCGCATCCGATTGCGGTGCTCGAGGCCGAGATCGTGCCAGATACCTTCGAGGCTCGCTTCTCGGCCGTGAAGCGCCACTATCGCTACCGCATCGTCAACACCCGCGCGAACCTCGCGCTCGACGTCGGCCACGCCTGGCGCGTCCCACGCCGGCTCGATGCCGAGGCGATGCATGCGGCCGCGCAACGCCTGCTCGGCAAGCACGATTTCACGACCTTCCGCGACACCGAGTGCCAGGCCAAGTCGCCGGAGAAGACGCTCGACCAGCTCGACGTGATGCGCGACGGCCGCGAGATCACCATCGTTACCTCGGCGCGCTCGTTCCTGCACAGCCAGGTGCGCTCGATGGTGGGATCGCTGGTCTGGGTCGGCGAGGGACGCTGGACCGCCGACGATCTCTCCGCAGCGCTCAAAGCCCGCAACCGCGCGGCGTGCGGCATCGTCGCCCCGCCGGACGGGCTGTATTTGATGAAGGTGGATTATTAGGGCGGGAGGCGCAGAGACCGCATTCTCTCGCCCCATCATCGGTGTCATGCCCCGCCACCGGGTCTCGCCTTCGGCGAGCCCGATGACAGGCTCCGGCGGGGCATCCAGTACGCCGCAGCCTCTCGGCTCAATCACTGCTGTCTCTGGAATACTGGATCGCCCGCCTTCGCGGGCGATGACAGCGGAGGACTTGGCGTTAGTTGGACCTACCCAAAATACCGCGCCAAAATCCCCCGATATACCTTCGTCAGCTTCTCCAGGTCCACCACCGGCACACGCTCGTTGACCTGGTGCATGGTCTGGCCGACCAGGCCGAACTCGATCACGGGGCAATAGCTGGAGATGAAGCGTGCGTCCGAGGTGCCGCCTGAGGTCGACAGCTCCGGCTTGCGGCCCGTCACCTCCTCGATCGCCGACACCGCGAGATCGGTGAACGGGCCGGGCTTGGTGACGAACACGTTCGAGTTCGACGGCTCCCAGATGATGCGGGCGCGGATACGGTTGCCGCAGGCCTTTGTCAGCCGCGTCTCGACCAGCTCGCGCAAGGATGCCTGGGTGTGGTTGTCGTTGTAGCGGATGTTGAATTTTGCGCGGGCCTCGCCGGGGATGACGTTGTTGGCCTTGTTGCCGACGTCGACCGAGGTGAACTCGAGATTGGACGCCTGGAACTGCGCGCTGCCATGATCGAGCGGCTCGTCGGAGATCGCCACGATCAACCGCGAAATGTCCGGCACGGGATTGGAGGCGCGGTGCGGATAGGCGACATGGCCCTGCACGCCGTCGACATACAGCGTGCCGGATTGCGAGCCGCGGCGGCCGACCTTGATGGTGTCGCCGAGCGTCTCGACATTGGAGGGCTCGCCCAGCACGCAATGATCGAATTTTTCGCCGCGCTCGGCGGCCCATTTCAGGAGCTTGATGGTGCCGTTGATGGAGACGTCTTCCTCGTCGCCGGTGATCAGGAACGAGATCGAACCCGTGCCGTCGGCGCGCGGCTTGCCACCGTTGGCGGCGAGATGTTCCAGCACCGCGGCGACCGAGCAGGCGATGCCGCCCTTCATGTCGACCGCGCCACGGCCGTGCAGGAAGCCGTCCTTCACCTCGCCGGAGAATGCGCCGACGCTCCAGGCGCTCTCGTCGCCCGGCGGCACCACGTCGGTGTGGCCGGCGAAGGTGACGTGCGGGCCTTCGCTGCCGATCCGCGCATAGAGATTGTCGACGTCGGCAGTGCCGGGCTCGCTGAACGTCACGCGGTGGCAGGTGAAGCCGGCTGCGTTGAGCGCGTTTTCAAGCACCCCGAGCGCGCCGGCATCGGCCGGGGTTACCGAGGGACAGCGGATGAGATCGCGGGCAATCGAGAGAGCATCGGTCATGCGCCCCGCTTAACATGCATGCCGCCGGGTGGGCTAGCGCTGGGCGGGACAAATTCGATCTCGCTCTGCTGGTCCCAGCTTTTCGCAGGGGAAGGGCCGTCCTCGGTCTTGGCCAATGGATCAGGACCGAACCTGTTATTGCCGACGCTGCCGGGCATAATGAACATCTCGACAAATCCCCACAGCCACAGGATGGACGCGACCAGCCAGAACGGAAGCATCCAGTAGGAGTTCGGCAGCAGGTCCGAGAACTGGCTGTATAGGCCGGGCAGGAAGAAGAACAGAACGAGCCACCAGCCGCGCCTGTCGCGATCATGCAGCCGCTTGATCGCCGTCGCGAGATAGATCCAGAGGAACAGCGACAAGCCGAACGCCTTCAGGATCAGGTTCGTGCGATCAAGGGACGAAAGCGGGCGATAGGCCCGGGGATCGACCAGCTTGAAGAGGTCGTCGAGGCCGAAGTCGAAATCGAGCTTCAGCGATAACTTCAATGCCCCCTCGGCGTCGATGAGATGGATCACCTGACCGATCACGCCGAGCAGGGCCGCCAGCAGCGCGACGATGAGCAGCGCCTGCCACAGCAGAGCGCGACGCAGTTGGTTGTGAAGCTACTAACTCGGAGTCTTCGCCAAACCACTCCCTGGGAGTATGGGTCCCGGCCTTCGCCGGGACGACGATGGATAGGCAGCGTAGCCGAACTTAATCCCGCAGCAGCTCGTTGATGCTGGTCTTGGACCGCGTGCGCTCGTCGACGCGCTTGACAATCACGGCGCAGGCGGTGCTCGGGCCGATATGGCCGTTCTTCATGGGCTTGCCGGGCAGCGCGCCGGGCACCACCACCGRATATTCGGGCACTTCGCCGATGAAGACCTCGCCGGTCTCGCGGTCGACGATCTTGGTCGAGGCGCCCAGGAACACGCCCATGGCCAGCACCGCGCCCTTGCGCACGATCACGCCTTCGGCGACCTCGGAGCGCGCGCCGATGAAGCAATCGTCCTCGATGATCACGGGCTCGGCCTGGAGCGGCTCGAGCACGCCGCCGATGCCGGCGCCGCCGGAGATGTGCACGCGCTTGCCGATCTGCGCGCAGGAGCCGACGGTGGCCCAGGTGTCGACCATGGTGCTCTCATCGACATAGGCGCCGAGATTGACGAAGGATGGCATCAGCACGACGTTCTTGGCGATGAAGGCCGAGCGGCGGACGACGGCGCCCGGCACTGCGCGAAAACCGGCATCGCGAAAACGGTTCTCGCCCCAGCCTTCGAACTTCGAGGGCACCTTGTCCCACCAGGTCGCCTTGCCGGGACCGCCGGGAATGACGCCCATGTCGTTGAGGCGGAAGGACAGCAGCACGGCCTTCTTCAGCCACTGATTGACCTTCCACTTGCCGTCGGCCCCGCGCTCGGCAACGCGCGCCTCGCCCTTGTCCAGAGTCTCCAGCACCTGGTCCACGGCCTCGCGCACCTCGCCCTTGGTCGAGGTCGAGATGCCGTCACGCGCGTCGAAGGCGCTGTTGATGGTGGATTCGAGGGCGGACAGGGACATCGGGATTTCCTCTAGGGAATGGGAATTTTGATGGATTGGAGCGCTTTTTCGGGATTTGGCGGGGCGGAGTCAAGGCATACTCATCCGTCGTCCCGGACAAGCGGGCATGAGTCCCGTAGCCCGGATGGAGCGCAGCGCAATCCGGGACGGTCGCTCCGCGGCGAGAGGCCCCGGATTACGCTGCGCTCCATCCGGGCTACGGACTTTCGCCGGGACGACAGCGGCTATTTCGGCGACAGCCCCGCCAAGAATCCCGCCAGATCGTCCGTGACATGGTCCACATGGGCGGCATCGCGGCCCTCCAGTTCCCAGTCCTCGCGCACCACTTCCTTGGTGCCGTCGGGCACCACCAGCACCGTGGTCATGCCGAGCTCGTGGGGAACGGTGAGGTTGCGGGCGAGGTCCTCGAACATGGCGGCCCGGGTCGGATCGACGGCATGGTCGCCGAGGAATTTCCGGTAGGTCTGCGCCGCCGGCTTGGGCTCGAAGCCGGCGGCAATGATGTCGAACACGCCGTCGAAATGGGTGGCGAGGCCGAGCCGCGCCAGCACCGCGTCGACATGGTCGACCGAGCCGTTGGTCAGGATCAGCTTGCGTCCCGGCAGTTTTGCGATGGCCGCGCCGAGCGCCGGATTCGGCTCCAGCGGCGAATGGTCGATCTTGTGGACGTAAGCGAGATAGTCGTCGGCGTGCACGCCATGCAGGGTCATCATGCCGCGCATGGTGGTGCCGAAGCGCCGGTAATAGTCCTTCTGGATATTGCGCGCTTCCTCTGGCCCGACGTTCAGCCAGTTGCAGACGAACTCCCCGATCCGCGCATCGACCTGCTGCCACAGATTGACGTGACGCGGATACAGCGTGTTGTCGAGGTCGAATACCCAGGTATCGACATGGGTGAAGGTGCGGAGTGGTCCCGGCCTTCGCCGGGACGACACCGGTGTTTGTGGCGTCGTCATACTCACGGCATCGCAAACCGCAGCGTCCTGCCGCCGCTCGACATGTCCACCGCGCCAAAACCCATCGCGGCAAATCCGCGCGCGCCGCAATCGGTCTGCTCAACGGTCTCGAACTTGGTCTCGCGCGTGCAGAGCTGCTTCTCGCCGCCCCAGTTCAGCGGCTTGTCCTTCAGCTTGATGGCGCGGTTGTCGGCATCGACGGCTTCCGCGAAGCTGAATATCTGCTTCGGCTGGCCGCTCACGTCGGGGTGCAGGCATTTGCCGGGGTCGATGCGGTACCAGCCGCGGCTCGTCACCGACTTGCCGTCGTCGGTGGCGATCGCCGCCATCACCTTGTGCGGGGTGTCGTTGCACCAGGTCAGACCGCTCGGCGACGGCGTCTGCGTCGCATCGACCATGGTCTTGAAGAAATTCGGCGACGACACGGCGTCGGACGAAAGCCCGCGGCTCTTCAGGAACGCAGCCAGCGCGCCCTGCGTCTTCGGTCCGTCGACACCGTCGATCGCGCCGACGTCATAACCGATGATCACCAGCAGCCGCTGGATGCCGGCGAGGCGCGCCTGCTCGTCGTCATATTCGGAATCCTCGGCGAGATACGTCACCAGATTGCCGTCGTCGCCTTGCGTCGGTGTCACTTGCGTGAAGGCGGCCTGGGTCTGGCCGCTGCGGCATTGCCGCGCAGCCGCGATGACGAAATTGTCCTGGGCGACGCACAGCATGTCGCTGCCGTTCTGCGGGATCGGCGAGGCGCCATAGACGCCGAGCGCGCGGGCGTTGAGCAGGATGCGGTCGGCGGTCAGCGTGCCCTGCACCACCACGCGGCAGGTGGCGGGATCGATCCTGAACCAGCCGCGCGTCGCGGTCGCCGCCTTGTCGTCGATGCCGATCGCGGCCTCGACGACATAGGACATGCGGTTGCAGATCTTGAGGTCGGCGAAGGCAGGGGCCGAGGAGAACAGGAACGAGACGGCCGCGGCAGGCAGCGTCATCAGGAAGCGGGTGAGGGGGGAGCGGCGCGGTCTCGCCCCTGTCATTCCGGGGCGATGCGAAGCATCGAACCCGGAATCTCGAGATTCCGGGTTCGCCCTGCGGGCGCCCCGGAATGAGTCTGCGAGGCGAGAGCCGTGGATGCCCGGGTGATTTGAGCGAAGACGCGCTTCGCGCTCTTGCCCGGGCATGACGACCTTCTTCCGCTGCTCGCGTTCGCCCGTCACTTGTGGATCAGCGTCCCCGTGCCCTGGTTGGTGAACAGCTCGAGCAGCACCGCGTGCTGCATCTTGCCGTCGATGATGACGACGCCCTCCACGCCCTGTTCGAGCGCGTAGATGCAGGTCTCGACCTTCGGAATCATGCCGCCGGAAATGGTGCCGTCGGCGATCAGTTTTCGCGCGTCCTTCACCGAAAGCTGCGGAATCAGCTTCTTGGACTTGTCGAGCACGCCGGGCACGTCGGTGAGCAGCAGCAGGCGCTTTGCCTTCAGTGCGCCGGCGACCGCACCGGCAAAGGTGTCGGCGTTGACGTTCAGCGTCTGGCCTTCCTTGGAGGTCGCGAGCGGCGCCAGCACCGGGATCAGCTCGTAGCCGATCAGCTGGTTGAGCAGCGTGAGGTCGACCTTCTCGGGGTCGCCGACGAAGCCGAGATCGATCGCCTTCTCGATGTTCGAGCCCGGATCGACGATGGTGCGCGTCGTCTTCGACGCCTTCACCATGTTGGCGTCCTTGCCCGAGAGTCCCACGGCCTTGCCGCCGGCTTCGTTGATGTAGCCGACGATCTGCTTGTTGACGGAGCCGGCCAGCACCATCTCGACGATCTCGATGGTCGCGGCATCGGTGATGCGCAGGCCTGCTGCGAACTCCGACTGGATGCCGAGGCGCTTGAGCATGGTCGCGATCTGCGGCCCGCCGCCATGCACGACCACCGGGTTGATCGCGGTCTGCTCCAGCAGCACGATGTCGCGGGCAAAGTTCTTCGCAGTCTCCTCGTCGCCCATGGCATGGCCGCCATATTTGATGACGATGGTTTCCTCGTCATACTGCTGCATGTGCGGCAGCGCTTCGGACAGGATGCGGGCCTGGTCGAGCGGGGAGATGTCGGTCATGAGGCGGATCTCGCTGGCGGGACTGTCGGGCCGCGTTCTATCCGATTGGCGGGGTCAGCGCAAAGTATGCCTGACATGTAGCCCGGATGGAGCGCAGCGTAATCCGGGTTCGTGCCGCAGACGCAGGCCCCGGATTACGCTGCGCTCCATCCGGGCTACGGGTCAGCGCTTGGCCACCACCGCCGCCAGCGTCACCGCCAGCCAGCTCAAGATCATCACCGTTCCGCCGGTCGGGGCCGCATAGGGAAACAGCGAGTGCCCGGCATATTGCCGCAAGGTGAGATCGCCGGCGAACAGCGCGGCGCCGCTTGCGAAGCCGGCCGCGGCGATGAGGCCAATTCCGCCGTGCAGAAGGCCGCGCGCGAGCAATCCGATCACCGCGAGTATGGCAGTTGCATGAAACAGCAGCATGGCGCTCGCCGAGGCAAGCCGGCTGGCATCGCCACCATGGGCGGAGGCGGCGGCCAGCGCGACGCCGGCGGCGCCCATCAAACCGGCAAGCCCGATCAACAGGCGGTGCACCGCCATCACGTGCTCCGCTCTTCCAGCAGCTTCGCCATCGCGGCGCGCAGCTCGGCCATGCCCGTCGCGCTCCGCGACGAGGTCGCGAGCACGTTCGGGAACGCGGCCGGATGCTTGGCCAGCGCGGCCTCGGTCTCGGCAATACGCGAGGCAAGCTCGGAGGCCTTCACCTGGTCGGCCTTGGTCAGCACGATCTGGTAGCTCACGGCGGAGCGGTCGAGCGTCCCGAGGATCTCGAGATCGACGTCCTTCAGCCCGTGCCGCGCGTCGATCAGCACATAGACGCGCGCGAGGCTGGCGCGGCCCAGCAGGAATTTATGAATCAGCTCGGTCCAGGACGCGACCTGGCTCTTCGGTGCCTTGGCGTAGCCATAGCCGGGCATGTCGACGAGGCGCAGGTCGGTTTTCCCGGGGACCTCGAAGAAGATCAGCTCTTGCGTGCGGCCCGGCGTATGCGAGGTGCGCGCCAGCGCGTTGCGGCCGGTGAGCGCGTTGATCAGGCTCGACTTGCCGACATTGGAGCGGCCGGCAAAGGCGATCTCCAGCCCGTCCATCGGCGGCAGCGTCTGGATCGAGGGCGAGGCCCAGATGAACTGCCAGTCGCGCGCGAACAGAACGTGGATGCCCGGGACAAGCCCGGGCATGACGACTTGGAAGCATTGTGCCCGCATGACTGGGGCACTTGCCGGACGGCTACGTCGCCTTCTTCGCGAACGTTGCCTTGAGATTGTCGAACAGCTCCACCTTCACGCCATTGCGGCGCATGATGAAGCTCTGCTGGAGCACCGAGAGCGTGTTGTTCCAGGCCCAGTAGATCACGAGGCCCGCCGGGAAGCCCGCCAGCATGAAGGTGAAGATCAGCGGCATCCAGTTGAAGATCAGCTGCTGGGTCGGATCCGGCGGCGTCGGGTTCAGCTTCATCTGGAACCACATCGTGATGCCCATGACGATCGGCCAGATGCCGAGCGCGAGGTAGTGGCCGAAGACGGGAATCGTGGTCGGATCGAGCGGGATCAGCCCGAACAGGTTGAACAGATTGGTCGGGTCCGGCGCGGAGAGGTCCTTGATCCAGCCGTAGAACGGCGCATGCCGCATCTCGATGGTGACGAACAGCACCTTGTAGAGCGAGAAGAACACCGGGATCTGGATCACGACGGGAAGACAGCCGGCGACCGGATTGATCTTCTCCTTGCGGTAGATCTCCATCATCTCCTGCTGCTGCTTCACCTTGTCATCGGGGTAGCGCTCTTTCAGCGCCTGAAGCTGCGGCTGGATCGACTTCATCTTCGCCATCGAGGCATAGGACTTGTTCGCCAGCGGGAAGAACAACAGCTTCACGATCACGGTCACGAGCAGGATCGAGATGCCGAAATTGCCGAAGAAGCGGTAGAAGAAGTCGAGGCCGAGGAACATCGGCTTGGTGATGAAATAGAACCAGCCCCAGTCGATCAACAGGTCGAAATGGTTGAGGCTGAGTTCCTTGTTGTAGCCGCCGTGGCCGGCGAGCGGGAAGTTGATGCCGACGACGCCGGCTTCCTTGGCGCCGGCAAACAGCCGCGCGTTCGCCGTCGCACTGCCGCCGATCGCGACGGTGACGGGATCGAGCAGATAGTCGGTCTGGTAGGTGTGGACGTTGCCGCTCGGGTTCGACGAGAAACGCGCCTGAAGCTGGGCGCTGGTGTCCGGCAGCAGCGCCGAGGCCCAGTACTTGTCGGTCATGCCGAGCCAGCCATTGGTGGCCTTGAAGTTCACCGACTTGGCTTCGTCGATCTTCTTGTAGGCGTATTCCTGCAGGCCATCGAGATAGCCGATCAGGCCTTCATGCAGGATGTAGTAGCCGGAGACCTGCGGGGTGCCGTGGCGCGAGATCAGCGCGAACGGATAGAGCGTCACCGGCGCGTTGCCGACATTGCTCACCTCGTCCTTGATGGTGAAGAGATAGTGGTCGTCGACCGAGATGGTGCGGCGGAAGGTGAGGCCCTCGCCGTTGTCCCATTTCAGCACCGCCGGCGTCGTCGGCGTCAGGCTGCCGCTGCCGTCCTGCTGCCAGACGGTCTGCGCGTCCGGCAGCTTGGCCGTCACGCCCGTTGCGGGCACCCAGCCGAACTCGGCGTAATAGGGCTCCGCGGTGCCCGAGGGCGAATACAGGATGATCGGCGGCGACTTCGGATCGACCGTCTCGCGATACTGCACCAGCGCGATATCGTCGATGCGGCCGCCCTTCAATGAGATGCTGCCGGCGATCCGCGGCGTGTCGATCTTCACGCGCGGGCTGGCCGCAATCGCGGTGTCGCGGGCGACGACCGGCTGGGCCTGCTGGTTCGCTGCCGGCGTCGACGGCTGCGCGGCGCCGCCGGATTGCGGCGTGGCGCCCGGCGTTGCGGAGGCCGTCGGCTGCGGCGTGGTCTTCTGAAGCTCGGCCTGCGCCTGCTGCTGGGCGCGCTGTTTCTCCATCGCCGGCACGTTGTAGAAATACTGCCAGGCGATCAGCACGAGGCCCGATAGAATGACGGCGAGGATGGTATTGCGATTGTCGGTCATCATCTAATGTCTCGTCATCAATCCGGTTTGYGGCTGGCAGCAGGAGCGGTGCCGGGCCTATGGCCGCGTCCCTTTGACTGTCCCTTGTGAGATCCCGTGTGAGATCCCTTGGCCGTATGCCGCGCGGGCTTCGAGAACGCTATGCGCAGATCGTCGAGCATGGCGGCGAAGGGGCGCGAGAGCGCGTCCCTTCGGCCGACCAGTACATAGTCATGATGGGGCTGCATTGACACCGGATCGAGCCGCTTCACCAGTTCGCGAAGCCGGCGCCGGATGCGATTGCGCTCGGGGGCGTTGCCGTTCTTTTTGGTGACGGTGAAGCCTACTC
>NZ_JBFUES010000209.1:0-9114 GCF_056403875.1 Bradyrhizobium sp. P2_E8 | reverse complement strand
GGGTAATTGTGTTAGCCCAGCGAAAGCCTATTGTCGCGACCAATCAGATACCCATCGGCAGTGACCAGCGCTCGCGAAGCTCCGCAGAGCGCCCGGAGAGTGCTGCCCAATTTTCAACGAAGCCCGCCAACGGGACGTCAACAAACCAGGGAGGAATTTTGAAATGGTCACGACCCGCGCGATCCACGGCATGAGTCAGTCCAGGAAGGCTGCTGCGAGCGGCTGGATCGGGTCGGCTCTCGAATATTATGACTTCTTCATCTACGCGACCGCCGCGTCGCTGATCTTCCCGCAGATCTTCTTCCCGTCGGAGAATCCCACCGTCGCCATCGTCGCATCGCTGGCGACCTATGGTGTTGGATATGTGGCCCGGCCGATCGGCGCCTTCGTCCTCGGACATTGGGGCGACACCCATGGCCGCAAGACTGTTCTCATCGTCTGCATGTTCCTGATGGGCATCTCGACCATGGCCGTTGGCTTTCTGCCGACCTATCACCAGGTCGGCATCCTGGCGCCGATCCTGCTCGTCATCCTGCGCCTCGTGCAGGGATTTGCCGTGGCCGGTGAAATCTCCGGCGCGAGCTCGATGATCCTGGAGCACGCGCCGTTCGGTCGGCGGGGCTTCTATGCAAGCTTCGCCCTTCAGGGCGTGCAGGCCGGACAAATTCTCGCGGCCGCGGTCTTCCTGCCGCTGGCGGCCTATATGCCGACCGAGGCCTTCAACAGCTGGGGCTGGCGGATTCCCTTCCTGCTCAGCTTCTTCGTCATCGTCGCAGGCTACATCATTCGCCGCGAAGTCGACGAAACCCCTGCGTTCGCCCGCGAGGGAGAGCGGGGAGAAACGCCGCGGTCGCCCATCGTTCAGGCGATCAAGCTGAGCTGGCGCGACATGCTCAGGGTCATCTGCATGGCCCTGATGAACGTCATTCCCGTCGTTGCGACCATCTTCGGTGCGGCCTACGCGGTCCAGCCGGCCTATGGCATCGGTTTTGCCAAGGACGTCTATCTGTGGATCCCCGTCCTCGGAAACATGCTGGCCATATTCGTCATCCCCTTCGTCGGCAATCTCTCCGACAAGGTCGGCCGCAAGCCTCCGATCATCGTGGGCGCGCTGCTCTCCGGCTTGCTCGCCTTCGGCTATCTCTACGCCATCAGCATCAAGAACGTGCCGCTCGCG
Organism: Bradyrhizobium sp. P2_E8; assembly: GCF_056403875.1. Classification (NCBI taxonomy): domain Bacteria; kingdom Pseudomonadati; phylum Pseudomonadota; class Alphaproteobacteria; order Hyphomicrobiales; family Nitrobacteraceae; genus Bradyrhizobium; species Bradyrhizobium sp. P2_E8. The sequence goes on along the minus strand of NZ_JBFUES010000209.1, from coordinate 7,937 downwards.
ATCCTGCTGTCGCTCCTGATGTGGGGCGTCGTCTATCAGGGTTACAACGCGATCTTCCCGAGCTTTTACCCGGAGCTGTTTCCGACGCGCACCCGGGTGTCGGCGATGGCGATCTCGCAGAACATCGGAACGACCATCACCGCATTGCTTCCCGCCCTGTTTGCGACCGTGGCGCCTCCCGGCTCGGCCAACATTCCCTTGACGGTGGGGGCGATCGCCTTCGGCATCACGGTCATCGCGGCGCTGGCGGCCGTCACAGCCCGGGAGACCTATCGGATCAGCATTGACGATCTCGGTAATCCCGAGGCCGTTCCGATGGTGCGGGCAGACTATGAACGGAAGCGCGCGCAAGCGGTGAGCGGTGCATCCGCAATTCCGACCTGACGGGCACGCAAGGAAACCTGCCGCTGCGATCGATGATGTTTGCAGCGGCAGGGCTCCATGCGTTACGAGTCGATTCCAGTTTTTGGGCGCGCGAGCGCGATCATCATGAGGTCTAGGGATGAACCCCGTTGTCGTTGCCGTCGCTATCACCGGCTCCGTTCCGCGCAAGAAGGACAATCCCGCGGTGCCGATCCTGCCGTCCGAGCAGATCGAGTCGACGCAACAAGCCTTCGAGGCCGGTGCCACGCTTGCCCACATCCATGTTCGCAACGATGACGAGACGCCGTCCTCCGACCCGGAGCGTTTTGCCCTGGTGCAGGAGGGGATCAGGAAGCATTGTCCGGGGATGATCGTTCAATTCTCGACCGGCGGGCGGGGCCGCGATCCTTCGGCGCGTGGATCATCGCTCTATCTGAGGCCGGACATGGCTTCGCTGTCCACGGGATCGGTGAACTTTCCGACGATTGTCTACGAGAACAGCGCCGCCCTGGTCGAGACCCTCGCCACCAGCATGAAGGCGGGGCGGATTCGGCCGGAAATCGAGATCTTCGATTTGTCGCATCTGCATGGCGCCCGCCGCCTGATCGAGGCGGGGCTGATCGACCAGCGACCGCACGTGCAGTTCGTCATGGGCGTCAAGAACGCGATGCCGGCCGACGAACATGTCCTCGACATCCTCCTGGGGGAGCTGAAGCGGCTGATCCCGCAAGCGACCTGGACCGCGGCCGGGATCGGACGCCATCAGGCCGAGGTCATGGGCTGGGCCCTCGCGCGCGGCGCGGACGCGGTTCGCACCGGGCTCGAGGACAATATCAGGATCGACAAGACGCGGCTGGCCCCCAGCAACGCGGAGCTCGTGACCCTCGCCTGTGAGGCTGTCACCCGCCACGGCCGGCGCGTCGCGACCGCGGCCGAGGCGCGATCCCTGCTCGGGATCGTGCGGTAGGGGTTACTGCCTCGTCCTGACATGCTTCCGGCTGCCTTCTGCCATTCGGCGGCCGGCGTTCCCGTGCGCTGAGTCTCCGGGTAAGACGGGTGCCACAGGCGCGATCTGCGCCTGCCGGGCAGGCGACGTTTGGAATGCGGTTCTTGAAATCTGACGGCAGGCTCATCGGGGTCCTGCTGGTGCTTGCAATCACCCAGCTCATCGGATGGGGAACGATCGGCCTTCCGCCCATCGTCGGCCGCGACCTTGCGGCCGATCTCGGCATGAGCCTGCCGATGGTGTTTGCGGGCACCTCCACGCTTTATGTCACCATGGGGCTGTGCGCGCCCTGGCTCGCCAAGGCGTTTGCGCGGCACGGCGCACGCAAGGTGATGATGGTGGGCACTGTTGTTGCCGTGCCGGGCTACGTCGTTCTGTATTTCGCGCGCGAGCCGATGCTCTATTTCGTGGCCTGGGTCATTCTCGGCATGGGCGGCAGCGCCACGCTGTCGACCGGTGCCTATATCATGCTCAACGAGGTTGCCGGGCGCCAGGCCAAGAACGCCATCGGCGCGCTGATGCTGGTGACCGGCCTCTCCAGCAGCATCTTCTGGCCGACCACCTCGTTTCTCAGCGGCCATTTCGGCTGGCGGGGCACCTGCCTCGTCTACGCCGCCATGCTGATCCTGGTCTCGCTTCCGCTCTACGTCTTCGGCGCGCCGCGCCGGAATAGTGTGAAGGACGAAGGCGGCTCGGCTGCAAAACCCTCCGATGCGCCTGCGATTCCGCGCGGCACCTTCAATCTGGTCGTCATCGCGATCACGCTGAACGCCTTCGTGAATTTTGGTCTCGGCGCCGTGCTCATCGAGCTGCTGCGGGCGGAAGGGCTGGCGCCGGCCCAGGCCATCGCCTTCGGTTCGATGCTCGGCGTGATCCAGGTCAGCGCCCGCGGGCTGGACTTTCTCGGTGGGGGGCGGTGGGACGGAATCACGACCGGGCTTGTCGCCGGCACGGCACTTCCCGTCGCCATGCTGCTGCTGATGCTGAGCGAGGGGGCGACCTGGGCAGTCGCGGTCTTCATCCTGCTCTATGGCGCCGGCAGCGGCGCGATGGCGGTGGCGCGGGCAACCATCCCGCTCGTGTTCTACGACCAGGCCGAGTTCGCCAAGGCGATGTCGATGATCGCGCTGCCGCTCAATCTGGCCTCAGCGATCTCGCCGCCGCTCCTTGCCGCTCTGCTCACCCAGTTCGGCGGCCGCGCCGCGCTGGGCCTGACCCTGGTGTTTTCCTGCGCGACCGTGCTGATCCTGGTTCTGCTCGGCCGTCGCCGGCCGCGAGTCGCCTCGGCGGCTGCCGCGTGAAACCTGTCCGCGCGCCTCGGTCGCGCCCACCATGCAGGTGTGACGCCTCGCCTCAGTCGCCGTGCATTGCCTGCCGCCTTCTCGGGGGGCTGTGGTAGTGGTCCGGCATGCCAGCGGAGAGCTACGGATTGGCCGACTGGCGGCGGCTGAGTAATCCAGGCGCCCGAAGCCGGAAGTTGGTCGGTTGGCGGAAGAGCGTTTCGGTCGAGGCCCGGCAGTCTCTGCCAAGCTGCGCCGGGCAGGAGGTACCTCTTTCGAGTCTTGCGACAAAGTAGCCTCTTCACATTCGTTGCGGAAAACTGACTTTGAAGGTCCGGGAAACTTGGCAACTGGTAACGCCGGGATGATCTTTTCAGTTCGGGGGGAGACTAATGCCGCTCGCGCTTATTGAAACCAGTCATTGCAATGTGGATCTTAAACCATCGCCGATCGAGTCATCCTGGATCATTGAAGGCAATCCGGAAGCCCGCGCCTGCACGCTGTCGATCAGCACGGATCGCGCGGCCCGCACCCTGATCTGGTCCTGCACCGAAGGCAAGTTCAACTGGTACTACGATGTCGATGAGACCATCGTGATCCTCGAAGGATCGATCGTACTAGAGAGCGACGGCATGCCGCCGAAGCGCTACGACGTTGGTGACGTAATCTTTTTCCGCAACGGTTCCCACGCCAAATGGCATGTCGAGGGTTATGTGAAAAAGGTGGCCTTCTTCCGTGCGACCAATCCGTTGGGGCTCGGTTTTGCCGTCCGCGCGGTCAACAAGCTCAGGTCCTTGATCGCGCGGCGCCATCCTCCTGCTGCCCCACGAGAGGTAAGCGTCCCCGCCGCCTGACCGATCAATTTTTCGGTCAGGCGAAGAACGAACCGCACGCGCGGCAGCATTGAGGTCTGCGATGACCCTTCGGACCTGATTGTCGTCCAAACGAGACACAGAAGCTGCGGCAGGCCCTAAGCTGAACAGACGCCCGGTTTGCCCTTGAGAGCGGAGATAGGACAGGCTCGTGCAAGCTTGAAGATCAACGCGCCGTTCGTCTCGAAGTCGGGATGCAACGCCGGGGTTCGGCGCCGGCATCGAATACGCGATCGAGCAGGGTTGGCTGGAGCTGCACGAAAGCGGCACCTATGTACGGTTTCTGCCGCCAGGCGCGGAGCTGTTCCCGCGTCAATAAAGCAACATCACCGATAGCCACGCCGAAAGCGAGGCGCACAGACCAATTCCGAAATAAGGTAATAGAAGGCGCATCGGGCTTTCCCTCCGAGACGCGAATATGCCGTCAGCATCGCATGTCGGCCCGTCAGCGGCCACGAATCTGAAGTTGTGGGGCGATGGCGCTCGCACATCGTGCGCGCTTAGGCGACACACGGCGGCGGGAAATTACCGGTACGGCTAAGACCGCGCGGTCAGTCCGACGTCTCACGCGCCAGACGGGCAATTCTTCGCGGACCGTTCCAAACCTCAACAGCAGGGTGAGCATCGAGCAACTTCTCGGCTCGTTTTTTGGCGGCTTCGTCCGCAGGACTGTCGATTTCATACACCGCGCGCGCGACGCCGGACGAATCGACTGCATACACAACGTATCGCATGGCATTTTCCCCATCCGGGGAAGATCCCGTTACGATTCTCCTGTGCTCGTGGAGTTCCTAGCGAGAACGAGAATTGCTCGCTCGCTTAGGTCGTATTTCAGGCGCTAAGCCAGATTTACCGACTGCATTAAGGGCGCCTCGATTTTTAGGATCAAGAATGCTCTCGGCTCGTTTGCTTTGGCCATTGAGCATGTCGGCAGCACGGCGGTTCATGTCTCCTGGTCGTGACTTCCTGGCGAGTTGTTCTTCCGCAAAGCGACTGTCGGCTGTCGTTGCAAGTTCGGGATCAGGAGCAAGAACCACATGCACCCTATGCCGGATGGATGATGCACAGCTTCCAGAGCGCTAGGGATCGTCACGGGACAAAACTCAATATCCTTCTTGAGTACCCACTACGACATATTGCCGCAGGCGCGCACTTCTGGCTGACTGCTATCCTGGAATTTTCAAGACGGCATAATGCCGCTTTCGGGCGGCATAATGCCACACCACTCGTCTTGAGCGTGCGCAGTTCAGAAACCGGATGGCCGGTTTCTCGCTTCAACGACTCGATGGCACGTGAACTGGCGGTCATCGAGGCGAGGAAGGACGACAAGGTTATTTTTGCTACGCCCCAGTGCCGCACAACGGGCAAGGCAAGGAGGCAAGCCCGTGCAGCGGTCACGCGATGCGCTTATTCGAGCGCCAAGCGGATGGCTCGTTGAAACTGAGGCTTCCACTTTCAATTGACAGACCAGCGCGTTCCTAAAGAGCGACCACCGCACAAAATGGTCCCGACGATATCGCACGTCGGCACATTGGCGATCATCGGGCCGAATGCGTGGCCGCAATGTCGCGACGCTTCATTGGCCGCCAGCGCAACGAGCTAGGGCTAGGCGAAAGCTCGTAGCAGAGCTGCGAGCCTATGGATTCTCGCGAACGCCCAGACAATCTTGAGGTGAGGTATGAACCAACCAACCAAGAGACTTTACCGCGGCGACCTCGTGGAAGTGAAGGCGCCGGACGAAATCCTGCAAACCCTGGATGCCCACGGCGCAGTGGACCATCTGCCGTTCATGCCGGAAATGGCACAATTTTGTGGGCAAAGATTTAGGGTCTCAAGACGAGCATTTCCGGTATGCGTCTCAGCAAGCTCGCCACGGGCGTTCAGAGGCGATGACATCGTCACCCTCGATGGCGTCCGCTGCTCCGGCGCCGCCCACGATGGTTGTCAGAAGGCGTGCGTAATTTTCTGGCGCGAAGCCTGGCTCAGAAAAGTCGAAGACACGGCAACTCAATCGCAGGTCGATTTGCGAAGTTTGGATCGATTACGAACCCGCCTCAAAGTGTCGATCGGACTGAAGGCCTACTATTGTCAGGCTAGTGAATTGTTGAAAGCCACCGACCCCCTCTCGCGATGGCAAAAATTAGGAAGACTTTTGAGCGGACTCCCGGCACGCAATTTCACCGCCCTGCAGATGTTACAATACACTGGAATATGGCTATTTCTGAAAATTCGTCGGATGTTGATCGGCGAGTATCCGCGCGGAAGCAGCGAGTCCACGCCGGAGGAAAGCCTGAACCTCCGGCCCGGTGAATGGGCCGAAGTGAAATCGATGCAGAGCATCATTGAGACCTTGGACGAGCACGGGCTTAATCGCGGGCTGTGGTTCTCGCCTGACATGCGTCGATTGTGCGGCGTTCGGCGTCGGGTGAAGGGGCGGATCGACAGAATAATTGTCGATGGGACGGGACAGATGAGGCAGCTCCGCAATACTGTGTGTCTCGAGGACTCGACTTGCGGATGCTCCTACATGGGCTTTGGCATGGGGGGGTGCTCGCGCTGCGAACTCACCTATTGGCGGGAGATTTGGCTTCGCCGATGCGATGGACAAAGTGACCCGTAAGTGCCCAATATATTAGGGCGGTGTTTCGACTTGGATCGCCGGCAGGCGTGTACTTAAATGCCGCTTCTCGGGGTGGAGCAGACCTACGCAAAGAGGTCCAGCATTTTCGCCTTTTGACCCAAAAACAGACCTCTAAACTCCATCGCTTGGCTGCACTATAGTATTGCCGCTGGGGCGTGTCTGGTGGTGCTAATGACGCAGAAGAACAATCTGGGAGTTGCGGCCACGCCTCGGGAGCTCGAAGCAGCTCTTCGCGAAAGCGAACAGCGGTTGCGTTGGCTGGCTTCCATAGTCGAGTCCAGCGATGATGCGATTGTTAGCAAGAATCTCGATGGCGTCATTACAAGCTGGAATATCAGTGCTGAGCGCATCTTCGGCTATTCTGCCAGCGAGGCCATTGGTCAGCCCATCACTCTTGTAATCCCTCAGGATCGGCGAAGCGAAGAACGTGAGATTTTAACGCGCCTCCGACGAGGTGAGCGCATCGACCATTTTGAGACCGTTCGGCAACGCAAGAACGGCAGCTTGATCGTCGTGTCGCTGACCGTTTCTCCTGTCAAAGATGCAAACGGCAAGGTCGTCGGCGCAGCAAAGATTGCAAGGGATATTACTGAGCAGAAGAAAAATCAGGAGTTGATCGTGACTCTGGCAAGGGAGGCCGAGCACCGCAGCAAGAACTTACTCGCGAACGCGATGGCAACGGTCAATCTCTCTCAGTCGAGTTCGCCAGAAGGTCTCAAAGAGATAATCGCGGGACGCATCCAGGCACTAGCAAACGTTTGCTCGCTTTTCGCGGCAACGCGTTGGATCGGTGCCGAGATATCGGCGATTGCGACACAGGAACTAGCTCCATATTTCGATGAGAAGCGAACGTTCATAGATGGTCCACAAACCCTGTTAGCGCCAGACGCCGCTCAGGCTGTTGCGGTAACCTTGCATGAATTAGCGACCAATGCTGCGAAATACGGTGCTTTGTCCAAACCCGACGGCCAAGTCCGCCTGGAATGGTCACACGCAGTTGACGGTGGATTGCGACTACGCTGGACGGAGACGGGTGGTCCAGTCGCGCACAAACCTACGCGAAAAGGACTTGGTAGCCGCATCATCGAACAGATGATAGTCCAGCAGAAGGGGGAAGTTCGCTTTGACTGGCGCAAAGACGGGCTTGCTTGCGAAATCATAGTTCCGATGTGAGGATGTCTGCTGTTGTGATGGGTTTCGGACGCCGGCCCCCGAATACGCCGCGCTGTCCCTCAAGCGGCCGGCATCCGAAACCCTTCACACAAGCCGCCGAACACGTTCCAAGGCGGGAGACTTCCGCTTTGCGTTGGTAAGCTGAAGTTGCCGCGGCCATGTGCCAGACCATGACGCCGGCGACGATCGCCACGATCGCGGCGCCGCCGAGCCAGCCCCGCGGCACTCGACGGGCGATCCCGCACCTCACGGATGGTCGCGACGAGGCATAACAGCGCCAGTACGATCGCCGCGGCCACCAGGATCTTGAGGAGGCCAACGCTGAAAGCGTGCTGCTGGTAGAGGATGCTTGGCTCGAGCTTCATCACCGCGGTCCTATGTGGTCGATCTTGTCCGCCATCTTGTCCAGCCGGTTCGGGATCTCCGTCTTGAGATCGACGAAACCGCGCTCGACGCGCGCGACAACTGTTTCAAAGCTCGACTTGCGGACAAATTCGTCGCGCGCCCAGATCTCGACCTGGTAGAGCTTGGCAGCCAACGCCTCGGCGCGGGCGTTGGCGGCCGCGGCCAGTTGCTTCGGCTCGCCTCAGTCGCCGTGCATT
>NZ_JBFUES010000208.1:0-9145 GCF_056403875.1 Bradyrhizobium sp. P2_E8 | reverse complement strand
CATATTGTCTGCCTCGCTGACGCGCCTGGGTTGCGGGGGCGAGTTCGTCGAGCACGACGCCGACGAGCTTGCGCTCGGCGCGGCCGAGCGTGTTCAAGATCTCTTCGAGGCTGTCGTTGATGTCGAGGCTGGTTGGCAGCAYCGCCACCAGTGCGTCGGCGTCGTCGAGCAGCTTGCGGCCGCCGGCCGGGAGCGGTATCGCGGGGCCGTCGAGGATCACGAGGTCATAGCCGCCGGCGGCACGCGCCTGCGAAATCGCCTTGCGGATGGCCTCGGTCGCCTTGCCGGCGTCGCCTTCGGCGGCCGGCAGCACCGAGATGCCGTTCACCGTCTTGATCTCGCGCGCCGCCTTGCTGCCGATCGAGAGCCAGCCGAACGCGCTCGGCTCGCTCTTGCCCGGACGGTTGACCTTGTTCGAGAGCGAGCGTGCCYGATGGTCGGCATCGATCATCAGGACGCGGGCACCGTCGCGGGYGGCCGCGAGTGCGAAGTTCAGCGCGGTCACGCTGCGCCCGGTGGTCTCGCTCGCACCAACGAGCGCGATCACGGGCATCGCCTTGCCGCCGGCACGCCGGGCGACCGCGGCGCGCATGTCGCGCCAGGCGTCGAGCAGCGTCGTCAGGGGAAAGCCGGGGCGCAACGTCGGCCAGCCCAGCCGTGTCAGATCAACGCCGCCGCCGGTGGCGAGAATGGCACCCAGCGTGTGGATGACGTCGGCCTCCTGCAGGCGTGCGATCAGCGGCTTTTCGATCAGGGGCCTTTCGACCATCGAGGGCTGCAGCGGTGGCGCGGCAAGTTCCGGCAGGGCCTGCGCGACTTCCGGGGTGCGCGATGCCTGCTGGGGCCCGGCAATCTCCGAAGTCCGCGTCGTCTCTGGAACTCGGGGAGCTTGCGGCGCCGGCGTGCGTTCACGGCGGGCCGGCGTCGGCGCGCTGGCGAACAGGAGCTCGGCGGCGACGAACCAGCTCGAAGCCGCGAGCGCGCCGAAGATGAAGCCGATCATGGCGAACAGGCTCATCGCCGGCGGGAACGAACGCCGCTGCGGCACGGTGGCCTCGCCGATGACGCGGGCCGCCGAGGTGTTCAGGGTCTCCTGCTCCTCGGTCTCGCGCGAGCGCTTCAGGAAGGATTGATAGACGTCGCGGCTGGCATCGGCCTCGCGCTCCAGCTCGCGCAGGCGCACGGCGGCCTGGCTGAGCTGGACGCTCTGCCGCTTCTGCGCTTCCAGCGCCCGGTTCAGCGACGCCTCATAGTCGCGGGCGCGCGTCAGATCGTTCTTGGCGGACTGCGCGAAGCGATCGATCTCTTCGTTGATGGTGCGCTTGAGATCCTCGACCTGCTTCTCGGTCTGGCGCAGCGCCGGATGGCGCGGGCCGAGCTCGCCGGCCTGCTCCGCGTACTTCTTGCGTGCGTCGGCATATTGCGCGCGCAGGTTCGCGATGGTTGGCGATTGCAGCGCTTCCGAATTCGCGCCGGCATCGGCCGCGGTGCGCCGGCTTGCCTCGATCTGGTCGAGCCGCGCCTGTGCGTCCATTGTCGCCGCGCGGGCCGCGGAAAGCCGCTGGTTGCTGGCGGAGAGCTGCTGGTCGCTGATCAGCGCGTCCTGGGTGCCGACGAAATTGTTCTGGGCCTTGTAGGTCGCAAGCGCGGTCTCGGCACTGCGCAACCGCTCGCGCAGCTCCTTGAGGCGGCCGGAGAGATCGTTGGTGGCGCGTCGCGCGGCCGAAGCCTGCGAGTTGCGGGATTCGGCGAGGTAGGCGCTGGTCAGCGTGTTGGCGAGCATCGCCGCTTTCGCCGGATCGGTCGACCAGACCTCGATGTCGACGATGAAGCTCTTCTCGGTCTTGCGGACCGTGATGTGCCGGTTCAGGGCGTCGAGCGCCGCGAGCTGCACTTCCTTCGTCTCCGCGGCGGACGGCGCGCGGGGCTGAAGGCCGATCAGGCCGAGCAGCGACGACATCAGGCTCCTGACATCACCGCCGCCGAATTCGGGGTCCTTGTCGAGACCAGCCTGCTGGATCACCTGGAGCAGCACGCTGTTGGAAGTAATCAGGCGCGCCTGGCTCTCCACCACCATGGCCATGCCGGAGACGTCCTGGGCACGCGGCGTGAGCTCGCGATCGACCAGCTGAAGCTCGCGCGGGTCGACATAAAGCTGGGCGGTGGCGGTGTAGCGGGGCGTCACGCTCTTGCCGACGGTGACTGCAAGCGTCGCGCCGAGCAGGGCTGCGGCCGCAATCGCGATCTTTCGCCGCCAAAGCAGGCTGACCAGCTCCAGCACGCTGAAGCCGGCCTCGGATCTCTGCTGCGGGGCCTCCGGTCTGGCTCGATCTATCGGCTGGTTGTAGTCAAGCATGATCCCCAGCTTCCATTCCAACTGCCGCGGGCTGAGGGGGTACTCTTCGCTTCTTGCCACGCACCCGGGATATAGGTGCCCAATCAACGCAACAGGGAAAATTAACCATACGCATTGAGGGACTATTCACCGAAATGGCAAACAAAGCGTTTAAGCGCTCGCCGCTTCCCGGCGCGTCACCGTGACACGCGCGATGCCGGGGTCCCCAAGGGATTAACGGTTCGTTACCGCGCGCAGCATGGCCGCGAGGCTCCGCCCGTCCTGCGTTTGCCCGCGCGCGCGCCATGATCGTCAGCTTTTCCGCAGGATGACGTGATAATCACCGCGGCGGACATCAGTGCCGCGCGGGAGCACGGCGTTCAGCATTGCGGCGCCGGCATCGACCAGGGCCGCGAACAGCGGCTTGCGCCGGCGCATCTCGGGATAGCGCGGACTCTCGACCTCACGGCGATAGATCATCTCGAGGCCATTGGCGGCCGCGAACGCTTCGAGCCGTGGCAACGTCACCAGCGGATGGAAGAAGGTCGGGAACGGCGGCTCGCCGGGCAGGCCGGCATCCCTGATGCCGCGGATGTGGCGGTAGAACCAGACGTGGAACCAGTGCGGCGAATATTTGGTGACGACGCCGGACAGCGAGCGCGGATTGGGCGCGCCGATCAGGATCATCCCGCCGCGCTTGAGTGCGTCGCGAAAATTCAGGAGCGCAGCGTCGACGTTGGGCAGATGCTCGATCACGTTGTAGCAGATCACGAGATCGAAGGTTTCGCGGCCGAAGGCGTAGGTCTGCACGTCGCCGAGGATGGCTTCGTCCGCGTAGGTGTTGTTGCGGACCTGGTCCTCGTCGATGTCGACGACGGTGACCCGGCTGCGGCCCAGCAATTCCGGCGGCAGAACGCTGCACGAGCCACCGCCGGCTTCATAGATGGCGAGCCGGCCCTGCGGCAGTTCGCGGCGCAGTACGTCGTGGACGGCGAGCAGGCTGTCGCGGGCTTCGCCGGGGACCAGATCGTGCAGCGCCTGGGCTTGCGCGGTCGCCGTGGGGATCTGGATCGCCGTGGCTGTCGCGAAATCGATCGTGGCTGGCTTGTTCATATTTTCTGACCGCGCTTGTTCGACTCAATTTTACAGGAAAAGTCTCGCATGCCCGAAGAGCAAATCTGGTGCCGCGACGCTTCACAGGTCGCGGTGCTTACGGTCGGGTTAATGCGCATCGCCGTTAACTACAGTATCGTCCCTACCGCGCCGTCCGCGGCGGATGGACTGCGACTTGCAGTACCACGCGCGCATGGATTGGCAGGGAAAACACGCGAAAGCGGTTAAGTGCATGGCGACAGGTCTGCATTGTCGAGAGATCCGTGGAATGGTGCCGTTTCGCGCCTCGATCCGGCTGTTCACTTTGGCACGCATCTGTCCCGTGGCACTGTGTCCTCACGGGGCGGCACCGGCGCTCATGCGATTGACGCAGGGCTTTTTCAACATATCTCGGGCATCTAGAACGCCATGACACTGATCCCGACAGATCTGTCCGCCAGCCGGCTCTCGGATGCCGTGCGCGATCCCAACCGGGAGATCGCGGCGAGCTCACGCGTCATCGACCTGTCGGTCGGCATTGTCGTCTGCATTCCCTGTTTCCGCCGCCCGCAGCATTTGCGGCTGACGCTGGAATCGCTCGCGAGCCAGCGAACCCCGCGCTCCTTCGCTGTCGTCATGGTGGAGAACGACGCCGCGCGGCGCGAGAGCGCGCCGGTTGCCGCGGAGTATCTCGCCGCCGGCCGGCTCCAGGGCATCTGCCTTGTCGAGCAGCGGCAGGGTAACTGTCAGGCGATCAACGCTGCGTTCGAGACGGCGCAGGCGCTGTTTCCCGCTGCGACCCGCTTCCTGATGATCGACGACGACGAGATCGCCTCGCCCGACTGGCTCGAGCTGATGGTTCGCACCGCGGAGGCGACCGGCGCCGACGTGGTCGGCGGGCCCGTGCTGCCTGACTTCGACGACGACAGCCAGCCCTGGCTTTCGCGTCATCCCGCCTTCCGCCCTGCCTACGACTACAGCGGCGCGGTGCCGCTGATCTATGGCTGCGGCAATTGTCTGATCACGCGTGCGGCGTTCGACCGGCTCGGCAGTCCGGCCTTCGATCTGCGCTTCAACTTCCTCGGCGGCGGCGATTGCGACTTCTTCGTGCGTTGCCGCGATGCCGGAATGACATTCCACTGGACGACGGAGGCGGTCATCACCGAGACCGTGCCGCAAAGCCGCACCAGTCTCGGCTGGATCGCAAGGCGGGGCTTGCGCATCGGCGCGATCAACTACCGTGTGCAGTACAAGGCCGCGCAGGGCGTGGCGGCGCGGGTGCGGGTGTTTGCGCAGATGCTCGGCCGGCTGCCGCTGTCCCTAATACGCGCGGCACGCCTGCTGGCGACGTCGAAGGCCGTCGTCGCGATGCATCCCGTGATGGTCGCACTCGGCTCCTTGCTCGCGGCGCTCGGCATCGAGCCGAAGCCCTATGAGGCCTCGAAGATCGTGTCCTGACGGCGTGGTGGCGGACTAGATGCCAAAGCAGGCGAGGGCGACCCTGAGCGCGGAGCGCGGCAGCGATTTGAGCGAGCGGCGGCCGACCATCCCGAGATAGGTGAAGGCCTCGCGATATCTGCCGAAGCGGACCGCCTGCATGGCCGAATAGGTGACGAGATGAATCTCGGCCGCCTGCCGCAGCCCGGCGGCCGTGCCCGCGGGCAATCTCGCCAGGATCAGCCCGTCGTCGAAGACCCGCGCGATCGCCGGGAAGAAATCCTGCGGTGTCCGTATCGCCGCGTTCATGGTGTTGGCCGTGTGCAGGCGGTAGTCGAGCAGAAGCTTTGGTGCGAACTCGAACTCGCCGATCGCGGCAAGGCGGCACCAGCAGTGCCAGTCCTCGCAATATCTGAGGGAGGTGTCGAAGCCGCCAATGGCGCGGAAGGCTTCCGCGCGTGCGAGCGCGATGCCGCCATTGACGATGAAATTGCCGGCCGCGAGCCGCGTCAGCACGTCGCCGGAGGGCTTGCGGCGTCCTTTCAAGAGGTCGCGCCGGCCGATCTGCCGTCCCTCGCTGTCGATCGTGTTGTAGTCGCCGTAGACGAGCACGGCGCGCGGAGCTCCACGCGCTGCCGCCAGCAGTGCCGCCACCGCGCCGGGGCGCATGCGGTCGTCGGCATCGAGGAAGAGCAGCCACTCGCCGCTGGCATGTCGCGCGCCGAGATTGCGTGCGGCCGATACCCCGGCGGAATCGTTGGTCATCAGGCGCAGCCGCGGGTCGCGAATGGCGCGGACGATCGAAATGGTGTTATCGGTCGAACCGTCGTCCACGACGATCACCTCGATCACCTCGCCTTGCGCCAGTGCGCTGGCGATGGTTTCGCCGACATAGGCCGCAACGTTCTTGGCGGGAATGACGACGGACACCGATGTGGTCGAGCCCACAGGCAGCGGAAGGCGCGCTGGCGTCGCCACGCGTGAGCTGACCGGTAGATCGAGAACGTCTTCGGCGGTGATCAAGCTGCGGCTCGTCTTTAAGGGTCTGTTAACCAGGGCGCATCTGCAGACGCGATCGATCGCAACCGTGGCCGCCGCGGATGATACTCGCATTACGGCGAAATCGTTTCCCGGAAGGCCTGCGCGAGGCGGGTTTCGCAGAACAACGTTAAGCCAACGGCATTAAGCCTGTGGCAAATTTGGAGGAGTGCGACAGCCGGTCCCATGCGAGAATGCGTACCCGGCTGCCGCGGATGGATTCCAGTGCCCGCAACGACTTTCGACTACGATCCCGACGACATGATCCTCAACCTCTTCTACGAGGACAAGGACGATCGCTGGTTTCCCGGCGACCGGCATCTGCGGCGCATGGCGCGCCGCATGCTGCTCGGCGAGCCGCGCATGAGCGGGCAGCTTCGCGTGTTCCTCAATCTCTGCGCAGGGCTCAATCGACTCGGTATCCGCTACCGCGTCAACGACTACCGCTACATCGCGCAGCATCCCGAGGAAGTCGCCTGCATCATCGGTCGCACCTTCCTGCTCGACAAGTTCGTGTGGAAGAATCCGATCCTGCTCGGCGTCGCCGCCCACAATCATCCGCTCGACGATCCCGACCTGTTCAAGCGCCTGCCGGTGAAGAAGGTCGTGGTGCCCGGCCAATGGTACGTCGATATGTACCGGCCGTATTGGCCCGACACGGAGGCCTGGCCCGTCGGCATCGATACGGATCTCTGGGCGCCGTCGCCCGCTTCGCAGAAGACCGTCGACGTGCTGATCTACGACAAGGTCCACTGGGACCGCGAGCGCTATGCGCCGGAGTTGATCGAGCCTGTCCGTGCCCGGCTCCTGAAGGAGGGGCTCTCGTTCATGGAGCTGCGCTACGGCAGCTACAAGGAAGAGGATTATCAGGCCGCGCTGGCGCGTTCGCGCGCGATGATCTTCCTGTGCCAGAACGAAAGCCAGGGTATCGCCTATCAGCAGGCGTTGTCCTGCGGCGTGCCGGTGTTCGCCTGGGATCCTGGCGGGCCGTGGCGGGACCCCGATTATTATCCGCATCGGGTGAAGTTCGAGCCGGTGTCGTCGGTGCCGTACTGGGATCACCGTTGCGGCACCAGGTTCGTCGACACCGCCGGGTTCGAGGCGGGCTGGGACGATTTCTGGACCGGCTGCGCCGCTGACACGTTCGATCCGCGCGGCTTCGTGCTCGACAATCTCACGCTGGAACAACGGGCGCTGCAATATTACGAGATCGCGCGAAGCGTGGCGCGACAGCAGAAGGTGTCCGACGCGTCCGGCCTGCTGGTTGACGGATGGTTAACGGGGATGGGCTAAGACTTGGCGCTTGCTTCCCCGGGTTCACCAGGCCGGCCTTGAGCCATGGATCGCAGCGCTGCTGACATGACCGACGTCGAGGCCCGATCGTTCGGTCGCGTCCTGCGCGATGGGCTTGCCGGCCTGAATGCCGTGCTGGCGGCGCGCGGCCTCGTCGCGGTTGCGGCCCTGCTCCTCGTGCTGGTGACGCTCGATCCGTTTCCCGATTTGCGCAATCCCGATGTAACCGCCGTCGTCGGCGGACGAATGGCGCTCACCTATGTTTCCTGGGGCCTGCTGGCTGCGGTCGCAGTGCCGTTCGTCGCCGTCACGGATGCACCCGCGCTGAAGGGCCTGGTGACCCCGCTGCATCTCTGCCTCGTCGGCTGGCTGTTGATCAACATCGTCTTCTCCGAGAGCCGCGGCGTTTCAATGCAGCGCTTCGTGCTTGCGGCGAGCATGACGTCGCTCGCCGTTCTGTTGCCATTGCTGCCGCCGACGCAGCGCAGCTTCAACCTGTGCCTCGGCGCTGCCGCGCTCGTGCTGCTGGCGCTGTGCTATCTCGGCGTCTTCCTCGCGCCGCAATATTCCATGCACACCGCGCTCGACCTCACCGAGCCGCAGCTCGCCGGCGACTGGCGCGGCAGTTTCGGCCACAAGAACGTCGCATCGCCGGTGATGACCATCCTGGTCTATGTCGGCATCTACCTCTGCGGCGCCGGGTCGTTCGTGATGGGACCGACGATCGCCGCGCTGGCCGGCCTCTTCCTGATCTTCACCGGCGGCAAGACGTCGTCGGTGCTGTGCCTTGCGATCTACGCCCTTGCCTCGCTGGTCTGTCTCACACCGAGCCTGTGGCTGAAGCGGCTCATTTGCTTCGTGCCGCTGATCGTGATGAACCTGCTGACGGTCGGCAGTGTCGTGAGCCCGTCGCTCGGCGCCATGACTCGATTGCTTCCCCTCGATCCTACTTTCACCGGCCGTTCCGACATCTGGGAGTTTGCGCTCGCAGCCGTCGCCGAAAAGCCGATCATCGGCCACGGCTATGCGGCGTTCTGGGACGACGTGACGGCGCGGCAGACCGCCCAGGGCGCCGAATGGGCGACGTCCGCTGCACACAGCCACAACAGCTATCTCGACCTCGCGGTCACCATCGGCCTGCCGGGCTTGCTGCTCGTCATCCTCGTCTTCGTGCTCGCGCCGCTCCGCAATTTCCAGTCGGCCCAGGCTCACAACCGCAGCGCTGCGCTGGTCAAGCTGTTCCTGACCGTGTGGCTGTTCGGCCTGTATTACGGGACCACCGAGACCTTCCTGCTCGAACGGCAGAATCCGATCTGGTTCATGTTCGCGCTTGCCGTGACCGGTCTGCACTTCCTGGCCAGATTCCAGTGCGTCGAGCAAACGGAACCGTGCGCTGACAGCTTGTCGCAGTCGGGACCGTCGTAGTGGCATAGGCTTAACGATATGCAGCAACGTCACTTGTGGTCTGCGGCAAACATAATCTATCTGGAAACATTCAGTAACTGCATGACCCGCGGATGACGTTTCTCAGCGTCGAGCAACCAGATGATCGGGTTTCCAGCACGTCGGGAATCGCGGTCGATTTCGTGCGTGACTGGCGGCAGGCCGCATTGCGCCTGAATGCCGGCCATCGCACCGCCTTCCAGCATGGTTACTGGCTCGGCGCCTGGTATGAGGCGTTTCACGATCTTGCCCCGCTGATCGCCGTGATCTCCGATGCCGCGACCGGCAAGGACATCGCGGTGGTGCCGATGACCAGCCATATCAGGCGCGGCATCCGCGTCGTCGAGTTCGCCGACCTCGGCGTCTCCGACAACAACGCGCCGATCCTGGCGCTCGATGCGGCGGTGGATGGAGCGGCGATGGATATGATCGGCAAGGCGCTGGTCGACGCGCTCTGCGCCTTGCCCGACCGCTTCGACCTGCTGCGCCTGAGGAAGATGCCTGCGC
>NZ_JBFUES010000207.1:0-9199 GCF_056403875.1 Bradyrhizobium sp. P2_E8 | reverse complement strand
GCGCGGCACTACCCGATGCCGCTGCCGTTCCTGATGTCGTCGGAGGACGAACGCAACAAGATGGTGCGCATCGAGCCGATCGCGAAGGTGAAGGCGGTGGCGGCCAAGGCCGATTTACGCCTCGTCGGCATCGGCCAGATGGACCAGAAGGCGCAGGTCCATGTCGACGGCTTCGTCACCCGCGACGAATTGTTCGAGATGATGCGCCTGGGGGCGATCGGCGAGATCACCGGCTGGGCCTATGACGCCAAGGGCCGCATGCTCAAGGCCGGCACCAACAAGCGCCTCACCAGCATTCCCCCGGAAGTGCCGGCCAAGACCACGACCATCGGCGCCGCGGTCGGCGCCGCCAAGGTCCCGGCGATCGCGGCGGCGTTGAGCGGAGGCCTGATCAACGGCCTGATCACGGACGAGGCGACGGCAAGGGCGATTTTGGAGCGCTGAGGCGGGGTAGCGCTTCCAGCGTCAGCGAGGCGAATGGTCTCTCCACCCACATCGGTGTCATCGTCCGCGAAGGCGGACGATCCAGTACGCCGCGGCCACGCTTGGGGCAAACCAATAGACGACACGGCGTACTGGATGCCCCGCCTGCGCGGGGCATGACGCTGAGTGTGGGCGATAGCTCGGCGCCTCACCAGCATTCCGCCGGAAGTGCCGGAAGGCTACGACCATCGGCGCCTCGGTCGGCGCTGGAGCGCTGAGGCGCGGGATTTCGCTGCTCGCGCCGCTGTCATCGTCCGCGAAGGCGGACGATCCAGTACGCCGCGGCCACGCTTGGGGCAAACCAATAGACGACACGGCGTACTGGATGCCCCGCCTGCGCGGGGCATGACAGCGTGGGTGAGGCTACGCCTCCATCCTCGCTCCCTCCCGCACCGCAGCACTCATAAGTTGCCAAAACGCCCGCGCGCCTGCTTGACAATCCTCCGTCCGTGAGGTGAACATACGCCCAACGCGTGAGCATATGCTCAAAACGCGAGTTTGAGGGAGGTCACCGTGAAATACGTCCTCGGCGCCGTTTGCGGCGCGTCCGTGCTGCTGGCCGTCCCCGCGATGGCCGAAACCACCCTGACGATCGCCACCGTGAACAACGGCGACATGATCCGCATGCAGGGGTTGACCGGTGAATTCACCAAGCAGAATCCAGACATCACCGTGAAATGGGTGACGCTGGAGGAGAACGTGCTGCGCCAGCGCGTCACCACCGACATCGCCACCAAGGGCGGCCAGTTCGACGTGCTGACCATCGGCACCTACGAGGTGCCGATCTGGGCCAAGAAGGGCTGGCTGGTGCCGCTCGCCAATCTCGGCGCGGATTACGACGTCGCCGACCTCCTGCCCAAGATCAAGGATGCGGTCTCCGTCGACGGCAAGCTCTACGCCGCGCCCTTCTACGGCGAGAGTTCGATGGTGATGTACCGCACCGACCTGTTCGACAAGGCCGGCCTGAAGATGCCGGAAAACCCGACCTGGGATTTCGTGATCGACGCGGCCAAGAAGCTCACCGACAAGAGCGCCGGCACCTACGGCATCTGCCTGCGCGGCAAGGCCGGCTGGGGCGAAAACATGGCGTTCCTCTCGGCGATGGCCAATTCCTACGGCGCGCGCTGGTTTGACGAGAAGTGGGAGCCGCAGTTCAACACGCCGGAATGGAAGACGACGCTGACGACCTACGTCAATGTGATGAAGGAAGCCGGCCCTCCCGGCGCGAGCTCCAACGGCTTCAACGAGAACCTGGCGCTGTTCAACGCCGGCAAATGCGCAATGTGGATCGACGCGACGGTCGCGGCGTCCTTCGTCACC
Organism: Bradyrhizobium sp. P2_E8; assembly: GCF_056403875.1. Taxonomy (NCBI): domain Bacteria; kingdom Pseudomonadati; phylum Pseudomonadota; class Alphaproteobacteria; order Hyphomicrobiales; family Nitrobacteraceae; genus Bradyrhizobium; species Bradyrhizobium sp. P2_E8. The sequence continues at coordinate 7,396 of NZ_JBFUES010000207.1, read as the reverse complement.
AATCCCAAGGAGTCCAGGGTCGCCGACAAGGTCGGCTTCGCGCTGGCGCCCAACACCGGGCTCGGCAAGAACGCCAACTGGCTGTGGGCGTGGAGTCTCGCGATCCCTGCCGGCTCGAAGAAGTCGGACGTCGCCGAGAAGTTCATCGCCTGGGCGACCAGCAAAGACTACACCAAGATCGTGGCGGCGAAGGAGGGCTGGGCCAATGTGCCGCCAGGCACGCGCACCTCGCTCTACCAGAACCCTGAATATCTGAAGGTCGCGCCGTTCGCGAAGCTGACGCTGGCCTCGATCGACGCCGCCGATCCGAACAAGCCGACGGTGAAGCCGGTGCCTTACGTCGGCGTGCAGTATGCCGCGATCCCCGAATTCCAGGGCATCGGCACGCAGGTCGGCCAGCAGTTCTCGGCCGCGCTTGCGGGATCGATGACGGTCGATGCCGCGCTCACCGCGGCGCAATCCGTGACCGAGCGCGAGATGAAGCGCGCCGGCTACATCAAGTGAACCCGAGCTCTCCCTCCTGAGCTCAAACTGGCGGCCATCCACCAGCCCAGCCCCGGCGGATGGCCGCCTTCTTCCCCAAGTGGAGAAGTCAGGGATGGCAACCCGGCAGACGCAGTTTCTGGCGCGCGCGCTCCTGACCCCGGCCGTCGGGCTCCTGTTCATCTGGATGATCGTCCCGCTCGCGCTGACGCTCTATTTCTCGACGCTGCATTACAGCCTGCTCGATCCCGGCTCCGAGGCGTTCGTCGGGCTTGAGAATTTCCGTTACTTCCTCACCGATCCTGCCTTCCTGGCTTCGCTCCAGAACACCCTGGTGCTGGTCGGCTCGGTGCTGGCGCTGACCATCCTGCTCGGCATTCCGCTGGCGCTGTTGATGGACCAGCCGGTGATCGGCCGCAACATCGTGCGGCTGATGGTGATCGCGCCKTTCTTCGTGATGCCGACGGTGAGCGCGCTGGTCTGGAAGAACCTGTTGATGCATCCGGTGTCCGGCTTGTTCGCCTGGCTCGCCAAGCTTGTCGGGCTGACGCCGATCGACTGGTTCACCGACGCGCCGCTGCTCGCGGTGATCCTGATCGTGGCCTGGCAATGGCTGCCGTTCGCGACGCTGATTTTGCTGACCGCTTTGCAATCGCTCGACGAGGAGCAGAAGGAAGCCGCCGAGATGGACGGTGCCAGYGCGCTCTCGTCTTTTATCTACATCACGCTGCCGCACATGGCGCGTCCCATCACGGTGGTGATCCTGATCGAGACCATCTTCCTGCTCACGGTGTTTGCCGAGATCTTCGTCACCACCGGCGGCGGGCCGGGCCTTCAGACCACCAACATCGCCTTCCTGATCTATTCGCAAGCGCTGATCCAGTTCGACGTCGGCAGCGCGTCGGCCGGCGGGCTGGTCGCCGTCGTGATCGCCAACATCGTCGCCTTCTTCCTTGTCCGCATCGTCGGCCGCAACCTGGAGGCTTGAACAATGGCGCGGAAGGAAACGACGCAGCGGGTGGTGATATCGACGATCGGGGCGTGGTTCTTCGGCTTCCTGATCTTCTTTCCGATCCTCTGGATGGTGCTGGCAAGCTTCAAGACAGAGCTCGAGGCCTTCGCCATTCCGCCGTCCTTCCTGTTCTTCCACTGGACCACCGAGAACTACGTCACCGTGCAGGAGCGCAGCGACTATCTGCACCATGCGATGAACTCGATCATCATCGCCGGCGGTTCGACGCTGATCGCGCTCCTGATCGCGATCCCGGCGGCGTGGTCGATGGCGTTCTCGCCGACCAAGCGCACCAAGGACATCCTGCTCTGGATGCTCTCGACCAAGATGATGCCGCCGGTCGGCGTGCTCGTGCCGATCTACCTGATCTACAAGTCCTTCGGCCTGCTCGATTCCCGCATCGGGCTCGTCTTCATCCTCTGCCTCGGCAACCTGCCGATCGTGATCTGGATGCTCTTCACCTATTTCAAGGAGATCCCGCGGGACATCCTCGAAGCCGCGCGCATGGACGGCGCCACCATCGGCCGCGAGCTTGTCTATGTCTTGACGCCGATGGCGATCCCGGGCCTGGCATCGACCATGCTGCTCAATCTGATCCTGGCCTGGAACGAGGCGTTCTGGACGCTCAATTTGGCGACGTCGGACGCTGCGCCGCTCACCACGTTCATTGCGTCCTATTCGAGCCCGGAAGGGCTGTTCTGGGCCAAGCTGTCGGCGGCCTCGACGCTGGCGATCGCGCCCATTCTCGTCCTCGGTTGGTTCAGCCAGAAGCAGCTCGTGCGCGGGCTCACCTTTGGCGCGGTAAAGTAAGAAGGGCTGCCGGATCATGGGTCAGATCACACTTCAGGACGTGCAGAAATCCTTCGGCCCCGTGCACATCATCAAGGGCGCCGATCTCGACATTGCGGACGGGTCGTTCGTGGTGTTCGTGGGGCCGTCGGGCTGCGGCAAGACCACGCTGCTGCGGCTGATCGCCGGGCTTGAGGACGTCAGCGGCGGCAAGATCCTGATCGACGGCAAGAACGTCGTCGACACGCCGCCGGCCAAGCGCGGGCTCTCGATGGTGTTCCAGTCCTACGCGCTCTATCCGCATATGAGCGTGCGCGGCAATATCGGCTTCGGGCTGAAGATGGCGGGCCTTTCCAAGGACGAGACCAACCGCAAGGTCGAGGCGGCGGCCGCGACGCTCAATCTCACGCCCTATCTCGATCGCAAGCCGCGCGAGCTTTCCGGCGGCCAGCGCCAGCGCGTCGCGATCGGCCGCGCCATCGTGCGCSAGCCMAAGGCGTTCCTGTTCGACGAGCCGCTCTCCAATCTCGACGCCGCGCTCCGCGTGCAGATGCGCATCGAGGTGACGCGGCTCCAGAAGCAGCTCGGCACCACCGCGATCTACGTCACCCACGACCAGGTCGAGGCCATGACCATGGCCGACAAGATCGTCGTGCTCAACGGCGGCAAGATCGAGCAATACGGCTCGCCGCTGCAGCTTTACGAGAAGCCCGCCAACCTGTTCGTCGCCGGCTTCATCGGCTCGCCCAAGATGAACTTCGTCACCGGCGAGCTCGCCAGGCAGCAGGGCGCGGCCACCATCGGGGTGCGGCCGGAGCATCTCAAGATCGAGCGCGACGGGACCGGCGGTTGGCAGGGGACGATCGCGGTCGCCGAGCATCTCGGCAGCGACACGTTCCTTTATGTCGATGCGGGCCCGCTTGGCATGCTGACGGCACGCTACATCGGCGAATTGAGCCTGCATGCCGGCGATCACGTGTCGCTGGTGCCGGAGCCCGCGCGCATCCACCGCTTCGACGAGAGCGGCAACGCTCTTCGCGGCTGACAAGAAACGGCAAGAAACGGCAAGAGACGGCAAGAGACGGAAAAACCAACATGTACCTGGAAAAATTCAAGCTGAACGGCAAGACCGCGTTCATCACCGGCGGCGGGCAGGGCATTGGGCTCGCCTGCGCCGAGGCGCTGGCCGAGGCCGGCGCCAGGGTCGTGATCGGCGACCGCGACAGCAAGGTCGCCGACAGCGCCAAGGCCGGCCTGAAGGCGAAGGGGTTCGACGTGGAGACCGCGGTCATGGACGTGACCGACACCAAGCGCGTCGCCGAGGTCGCCAATGACCTCGTCGTCCGCCACGGCAAGGTCGACATCCTCGTCAACAATGCCGGCATCGCGCGCAGCGAGACGCCGGCGGAGACCGTGACCGACGAGCACTGGCTCAACGTCATCGACGTCAACCTCAACGRCACCTTCTGGTGCTGCCGCGAGTTCGGCAAGCACATGTTGAAGGCGCAAAGCGGCGCCATCGTCAATGTCGGCTCGATGTCCGGCTTCATCGTCAACAAGCCGCAGGAGCAGTGCTTCTACAATGCGTCCAAGGCCGGCGTGCACCATCTGACCAAGTCGCTCGCCGCGGAATGGGGCGCGCGCGGCATCCGCGTCAACGCGGTGGCGCCGACCTATATCGAGACGCCGCTCAACGCCTTCGTAAAGAGCAATCCGAGAATGTACGACGCCTGGATCGGCGGAACCCCGATGGCGCGGATGGGGCAGGTCGAGGAGATTGCCTCCGTCGTGCTGTTCCTCAGTTCGGAGGCCGCGAGCCTGATGACCGGCAGCATCGTGCTGGTGGATGGCGGCTACACTTGCTGGTAGGCTTGCGTCAAAACTGACGAGAGCGACCGGGAGCGACAATGCCGCGAGCGTATATCGGCGTCGACGTGGGGACCACCAGCACGCGGGCAGGGGTGTTTGACGAGGCCGGCACGCTGCTGGCGATGGCCCGGCATCCGATCAAGATCTGGCACGAGGCCGGCGATATCGTCGAGCAGTCGTCCCAGGACATCTGGGAGGCCTGCGTGAAATCCGTGCGGGCGGCGATTGCGGACGCCGCCATCGCGCCCGACAGCGTCGGCGGCATCGGCTTCGACGCCACCTGTTCCCTCGTGGTGCTCGACCTCCAGGGCGAGCCGCTCACCGTCAGCGCCTCGGGCGAGGCGCAGCGCAACGTCATCGTCTGGATGGACCATCGCGCTACGGCCGAGGCGCGGCTGATCAACGAAACCGAGGATGCGGTGCTGCGCTATGTCGGCGGCTCGATCTCACCCGAGATGGAGATGCCGAAACTGTTGTGGCTGAAGCGGCATCTGCGCGCGAGCTTCGACGCCGCAGGCCATTTTTTCGATCTGGCAGACTACCTGACCTGGCGCGCAACCGGCGCGCTGCAACGCTCGACCTGCACCGTCACCTGCAAATGGAATTATCTCGCCCATGACGGAGGCGGCTGGAGCGCACCATTCTTCAAGCGCATCGGGCTGTCCGACTTCGTCAACGAGAAATACGCCCGCATCGGCACCGAGATCGTCGCGCCGGGCACGCGGCTCGGCGCAGGTCTCACCGGCGCGGCCGCGGCCGAGCTCGGTCTGACGCCGGGAACGCCGGTCGGTGCCTCGCTGATCGACGCCCATGCCGGCGGCATCGGCGCGATCGGCGGCCGCGATGGGTCTGGCGGGACGAGCGATGTCAGCGACCGCCTCGCCTACATCATGGGAACGTCGGCCTGCATCATGGCGACGACCAAGGAGCCCTGCTTCGTGCCGGGCGTGTGGGGTCCTTATTATTCCGGCATGGTGCCGGAATTCTGGCTCAACGAGGGTGGGCAGTCGGCCGCGGGCGCGGCGATCGACCATCTGCTCAAGTCGCATCCGGGCTTTGCCGAGGCGAGCGCGGCTGCGCGGAGCGATGGCCTCGACCTCATCGAGTTCCTCGAGCGTCGCATCATCGCACGCGCCGGCGATGCCAGCCGCGCCGCGCTGCTCGCCCGCGACGTCCACGTGCTCCCGGAATTCATCGGCAATCGTTCGCCCTATGCCGATCCTGACACCCGCGCGGTGATCGCCGGCCTCGATCTCGACACCGACATCGCTTCGATGGAGCGGCTGTTCGTCGCCGGTCTCTGTGGGCTCGCCTATGGGCTTGCCGAGGTGATCGAGGCCTTTGCCGCGCATGGCGTCCGGTCCAGCATCATGATCATGGGCGGCGGCGCCAGCCGCAGCCCGCTGGTGCGTCAGATCATGGCCGACACCACGGGCCTCACCGTCGCGCTGCCGCAGACCAGGGAGCCGGTGCTGCTGGGCGCCGCGATGTTAGGTGCGGTTGCTGGCGGCGCCTATGCTTCGATCGGCGAGACCATGGCCAAGATGTCGGCCCTGGGACGCAAGAGCGAGCCGACCGCGCCCGACATGGCCGCGTTTCATTCCCGCAAGCGCGACGTGTACAAGCTGCTGCGCGAGCTCGATCGCGGCAGCCGTGCCGCGATGCGAGATATCGCCRGAGGGTGAAACGAATGCTGATATCCTGCGGCGATGCGTTGATCGATTTCGTGCCGACGCGAAACGCAGAAGGACGCGAAGCGGTGATGCCCGCGGTTGGCGGCTCCTGCCTCAACGTCGCGATCGGCATGGCGCGCTTGGGCGCACCGACCGGCTTCGTCGGCGGCATCTCGACCGACTTGTTCGGCCGCATGATCGCCGACCACGCAGTCGCCTCGCATGTCGAGCTCGGCCTTGCCACCCGCAGCGATCACCAGACCACGCTCGCTTTCGTGCGCATCGTCGCGGGCGAGTCGCATTACGCCTTCTATGATGCCGAGACCGCGACGCGGAACTGGACCTACCGGCGCGGGTTGATTCCCTTCGCGGACGTTGAAGCCCTCCATGTCGGCTCGACCACGCTGGTCAACGACCAGGGCGCGGCCGAGACGAAAGCCCTGATCGCGGACGCGCGGATGTCGTCCACGATCTCCTTCGATCCGAACTGCCGGCCCAACCTCGTCAAGGACAAGTCGGCCTATCTCGCGCGCATGGCGGAGTTCGCGAGCCAGGCCGATCTGATCAAGATGTCGGACGTCGACTTCGCCTACCTCTTCGGCGAAGAGCCCTATCAGCAACGCGCGAGCMTGCTGCTCGGGCAGGGCGCAAGCCTCGTCGTCATCACCCTCGGCAACAATGGCGCCATCGCCTGGCACGCGGGGGCAGGGCAGATCGAGGTCACCGCGCCCAAGGTCGAGGTCGCCGACACTATCGGCGCCGGCGACAGCTTCCAGGCGGCGCTGCTGTTCGCCCTGTACAAGCAGGGGCGTCTGGCGCGGCAGCAGCTGAAGGCCATCAGTGCCGACGAGCTCCGCCGCGCGCTGTCCTTTGCCGCCAATTGCGCCGGTCTCACCTGCACCCGCCCGGGCGCCGATCCGCCCTGGAGCCGTGAGATCACCTGGCCCTTGTAGCCCGTCACATCGGCGCGACGGCCTTCTCGGCGCATTTGAGGAAGGTGCGGATCAGCGGACTCTGGGAATCCCGCCGCCAGCAGACTGCGATATCGATGGAGTCGGTGGCGTCGCGCAGCGGCCTGAACACGATGCCGCGTGGTGCGCCGAGCTGCGCGCAAGCTGGCAGGATGGCGAGACCTTCACCGGCGAGAACCAGGCTCATCGCCGAATGCACCGTCTCCACCCGGCTCGCAATCGGCATCACGATTTGATGCCGCCGCAGCAAGGCCGCGACCGCGGAGGAGGCGGGGTCGTGGTCCGGCCATGGCAGCGCGATCAGCGGGCGGCCCTGCAATTTCGCCATCGGCACTGCACTAAGACGGGCGAGCGGCGAGCGGATCGGCATGGCCAGCATGAAGGGCTGTGCGCCGATCCGTGCCACCTGGATCTCGGGATGGTTGATTGCCGGCATGCACAGCGCGACCGTGACGCTGCGGTCGAGCAGCCGCGCCTCGCGCGTCGAGGCGCTGAGCTCGGCGAAGTCGAGGTCGACGCCGGGAATCGAGCGGCGCAGCTCGGGGATCAGGCGCGGCAGCACCGCATTCGCCAGCACGAACATGTAGCCGACCGACAGC
>NZ_JBFUES010000206.1:0-9220 GCF_056403875.1 Bradyrhizobium sp. P2_E8 | reverse complement strand
CGTGATAGGCGGTGGCCTGCTCCAGCGTCGATTGCGTGCCGCGGAACGGACCCAACCAGCCGGATTCGGCGAACAGCGGATAGACGGTGAAGGGAAACACGCTCAAGAGCAGGCTCCAGCCGCCGGTGCGGCGCAGTGCCTCCATCAGCATCACCCACATCACGAGGCCCGCGGCGATCACGGTGTTCGGCGCGCCGCCGAATTCCCATCCGGCCTCCGCCGCCTTGCGCACGTTCGACATCAGGAGCAGCGCGGCCGCGAAGGTCACGACGAAGAAGACGAGGTCATACCAGGGAATGCGGTCGAGCGGCGCGCGCTCGGTCCCCGGGAAGATCAGGAAGGTGAAGGGCAGCATCAAGGCGATCAGGAGATAGAAATACTCCGTGTTGAGCTGGGTGTAGCCGATGAAGAACCGCAGCGAGAACTGCTGGTTGATGCAGAGCAGGATGGTCGCCGCGGTCGCGGCCACCAGTATCCAGCGCCAGGCGCCGTGCAGCGTGCGGACGCGCGTTACCTCCGCCTCCTGCATGTTGGCGGCGGCGCCGTGCGGATCGTCGAACACGACCCGCTTGGCCTCGTCCTTGGGGCCGGTGGAAACTGAAGCAGACATGATCGACCCCGTGCGCGGGCTGTAAAGCGCTGTAGACTAGTCCTCGAACCCGTTCGGCATGTCGGCCTTGGCCAGCGCCGTGGCGCGTGCCTTCATCCAGCCCTCGAGGAATGCCTTGTCGTCCGCGGGCGGGTTGGACTTGCCGTACTCCGTCCACGCTGCGCCAAGCACCTCCTGCCGCTTGATCAGCTTGTTGTTGTGCGCGTCCTGCGCGTCGCTCCATTGCCCGGCTTCCTTCAGCGCCTTCACCGCGCCGGGATGCACCGGCACCACCCAGTTCTTGGTCTGCCGGTCGGCGGCGAGACCGCCCGCGCCGGGCGCGGAGTCCTTGTAGGCGTCGTAATTCACGATCATCGCCTTGGTGATGGCGTAGACCTGGTCGGCCGGTTGCGAGGCGTAGGTCACGAAGATCGGGTAGGGGTAGTTGCCGAGCTCGATCGGCTTGTCCGGCGAGATGCCGGCGCCGCAAGTCGCAAGTTGCGGGAAGAAGAACGAGCCGACCTTCTGCATCCGCGCCCAGCCCTCCTTGTCCTTGGCCGGCAGCGGCGGCCAGATCAGGCCGCGCGGCGAGGTCTCGGCCTCCTTGGCGGGGCCGGTGATGGTGGTGCCGAAGGCGGCGTCGGTGTCGTTGTTGATCAGGCCCTTCCACATCGCGCCGTAGCTGGCGAACTCGACCACCTTGACGTCCTTCTGCGACAGCCCGGCGAAGGCAAGCACCGCGAGCGAGTTCTGGTTCAGCGCCGGCGAGCCCACGACGAAACCGACGCGCTTGCCTTGCAGGTCTTTCAGATCTTTCACACCGGTATCGGCGGCGACGCCAAGCGAACCGCAATTGCAATCGACGCTCGAGAGCAGGATCTGGAGCGGCTGCGGGCCCCATTCCTTCGCGCCGAACTCGAACACGCCTTCCTGCGCGAAATAGGTGCCCGATCCCATCGCCGCCGACACGGCACGCTTGGCGCGCAGCGGCGCAAGCCGCGCGACGTCGTTGCCTGCGGGGAGCACGCGCACGTCGGTGCCGTATTTGTCCTTCATCATCTTGCCGACACCGACCGCGATGTTGAAGCCGGCGGTGCCGGTGTCATAGGCGGTAAACGTCAAGGTCGCCGGCAGCTTGACGTCTTCGGCGAACGAATAGCGTGTAGACGCAAAAGAAATGCCCGCAACCAAGGCAGGCGCGAGCACGAGCAGCCCACGAAGCATGTTTCTCTCCAATGATCATCGCGTTTGCCGCGAAGATTTTCTTACTTTGTTTGAAACAGATTTTGTTTGAAACAGATCATGTCATCCGTATCAGGCGATGGCAACGCCGTACCGCGGATACGAAGCGGTGGTCTGACAGATTGTCGCGGACCACTGACGGCGATAGCGCATCGCTCGGCCATGGTTCGAGAAGCGCCGTGAGCGGCGTTCCTCACCATGAGGATTTGTAATTTGCTGCAAAAACCAGCCTCATCCTGAGGAGCCCGCCAAAAGCGGGCGTCTCGAAGGATGGCCACAGAAAGATTGCGCAACCACGTCAGGCGATGCGCATGCGCTCAACTCGCGACGATCGCGATCGCTTGTCCCTCGGCGACGATGTCGTCGAGCTTCACCAGAAGCGATGTGATCGTGCCGCTCGCGGGCGAAGGCACGGGTATCTCCATCTTCATCGCCTCGACCACCACAACGTCGTCGCCATCCGCGACGGTTCCTCCAACTTGCACGGGAGTTGCGCAGACGCGTCCCGCGACTTCGGTGACGATCTTAATTTCTGGCATGCCATCGCCTTTTTGTTGTGGTCGCAAAATGCCTGAGGTAGCTTCTTCTGCAAGCGGAATTTAATTCCGCAGAGCGGAACAACTGGTAGGGATCATGGGACGACGTTCGGAGCGGTTGAGTAGACAAGGTGCGCTCGCTGGCGAAGCCGGTGAGGGTGATGTCATCCAGGTGGTGTCGCGCGCGTTCGACGTGTTGCGATGCTTCGAGGGCCACGATAGCAGGCTCGGCAATCTCGAGATTTCAAATCGCTGCGGCCTGCCGCGCTCGACCGTGTCGCGGCTCACGCACACGCTGACGCGCATGGGCCAGCTCGTCTATCTGCCGCGCGATCAGAAATATCGCATCGGTCCGAGCGCGGTGGCGATGAGCGCCTCGATGATGAAGGGCGCGCAGCTGCGCAGCATGATCCGCCAGCGGCTCCAGGAAGTCGCAGAGCAACTGCCTGGTACGGTCGGCTTCGTCGTCCCCGATCGCTTCCATCTCGTCTATCTCCAGTTCGCGCGATCGGCGACCGCGCTTGGCCTGCATGAAGGCACCGGCAGCCGCATCTCGATGGCCTCGACCGCCGCAGGCGCGGCCTACACCGCGGCGCTGGCGCCCGAGATCGGCGATGCCTTCATTGCGGACATGGAGCGCGAAGCTCCCGAGGCGGCCAAGATCCTGAAGCCCCGCATCGAGGCCAACCGTCAGTCGCTGCGCGAGCGCGGCTATGTCGTGGCCTGCGGTCTGTGGAGCCCGCACATCAATGGTCTCGCGGTGCCGATCTGGTCGCCGCAGTACCAGACCTTCGTCGTCATCACGATCGGTCTTCTGTCCGCGATGTATGACGAGCAGCGGCTGCATGCCGAAGTCGCGCCGCTGATGCTCGCGCTCGGCCGCTCGCTCGGCAGCCTGATGGAAGGCGCTGAAGGCGATGTCTTCAACAACCGTATCCCGCGTAAACCGGTCGCAATGGCCGTGCACAACAATAACAAGCCGATCAATTCGGAGGGAGTGAATGAACTGGAAGCCGGAACTCGACGAGCTCGCCCGGCGCGAAGCCTTCGCGCGGGAGATGGGCGGCGTTGACAAGGTCAAGCGACAGCATGACCAGGGCCGGCTGACTGTTCGGGAGCGCATCGACAAGCTGATCGACAAAGGCAGCTTTCACGAGATCGGTGCCGTCTCCGGCATCGGTGAGTACGATTCCAGCGGCGAGTTGCAGAAATTGACGCCGGCGAACTGCGTGTTCGGCCGCGCGCGCGTCGACGGCCGCACCGTGGTCGTGGTCGGCGACGATTTCACCGTGCGCGGCGGCTCGGCGGATGCTTCGATCTCGGCCAAGCCCTTGATGGCGGAGGAGATGGCGCACGACTTCCGTCTGCCCATCGTCCGCATCATCGAAGGCTCCGGCGGCGGCGGCTCGGTCAAGACCATCGAGACCAAGGGCGCGGCGAACCTGCCGGGCGGCATCGGCGGCACGCGCTGGTATCGCTTCACGACGGAAAACCTGTCGCGCGTACCCGTGGTCGCGCTCGGCCTCGGCTCGGTTGCGGGCCTTGGTGCCGCGCGCCTCGCCGCCAGCCACTATTCCATCATGACCAGGAAGTCGGCGATGTTCGTCGCAGGGCCGCCGGTGGTGAAGGCGCTGGGGCAGGACCTCTCGAAGGAGGAGCTCGGCGGCGCCGACATCCAGACCCGCGCCGGCGCGGTCGATCATGCCGTCGACACCGAGGAAGAGGCGTTCGCCTGCGCGCGGCGCTTCCTGTCCTATCTGCCGCCGTCGGTCTATGAGTTGCCGCCGACCTTGCCCTGCACCGACAATCCCGAGCGCACCGAGGAAGCGCTGATGAACGCGGTGCCGCGCAACCGCAAGCAGGTCTACAAGATGCGGCCGATCATCGAGTCCGTCGTCGACAAGGGCTCGTTCTTCGAGGTCGCCGCCAATTTCGGCAAGCCGATCATCGTTGGCCTCGCCCGGCTCGAGGGCAGGGCGGTGATGGTGCTGGCCAGCGACAGTTTTCACTATGGCGGCTCCTGGACGGCGGATGCCTGCCAGAAGGTGGTGCGCTGGGTCGATTTCGCGGAAACCTTCCATCTGCCCGTCGTCTATCTCATGGACTGCCCCGGCTTCATGATCGGCCTCGATGCCGAGAAGGCGGCGACCATCCGGCACGGCGTCCGCGCCATGGCCGCGGTCAACCAGACCACCGTGCCCTGGTGCACGGTGATCCTGCGCAATGCCTTTGGTGTGGCCGGCGTGGTGCATCAGCCGGCCGACCGCTTCTCGATCCGCTACGCCTGGCCGTCGGCCTATTGGGGCTCGCTGCCGCTCGAAGGCGGCATCGAAGCGGCCTACCGCGCCGACATCGATGCGGCCGAGGACAAGGCGGCGAAGCTGAGGGAGATCGAGGAGCGGCTGAACAAGCTGCGCTCGCCGTTCCGCTCGGCCGAGAAGTTCTGGGTCGAGGAGATTATCGACCCGCGCAGGACAAGGTCCTTGCTCTGCGAGTTCGCAAGGCTGGCCGAGCCGCTCCGCAAGGCCGGACCTCCCGGAAACATGACGATCAGGCCGTAACGGCGACCGTCATCGCGAGCCGACGGGTCCGCGCGAGGCGCGGCCCGACGACGGGCTCCGCGAGGCAGCCCGGAATCCGCGGACGCTCCGGACAAGATCCGGGCCCGGGCGCGAGCGTTTGCGCTCCACGCCCGTCCGGGACGGGGCTCCGCGAAGGTTCGGGGTTACCGGTTCGCCCCGAATTCGTGACCCGACCGGGCTCATCCTCGATGATCTCGTTTAAGCGGTGTTAATGATGCTTTCTCAATATGAGACATCTCATTGGTGCGGTCCCTGTTTATAGGGTTCCCGTAAGCGTTGATTAAGATGGCTGTCGCCATATTTCGCCCGTGACGATCGGGTGGCCGGCGGCAAGGCCCTGCCTATCTCCTCCCGTCACCGGTGTTTTGGAAAATTTCTTCGCCGCAACGACGGCAACCAGGGTGAAGGCATGCTCGGCCGCGTAGTGCTTCGTTTCGCGAGAGACCGGAAGGCCAACGTCGCCATCATCTTCGCGCTCACGATGATTCCCATCATCTTTCTGCTGGGCATGGCGCTCGACTATACGCTGGCCCTGCGCAAGCGGGAGCAATTGAACGCGGCTGCCGACGCTGCCGCGGTCGCGGCCGTGAGGCCCGCGATGCTGACGCAGACCGACACCACCGTCGTCAAGGCGACCGCGGAAGCCGTATTCGCAGCGAAGGCGAATCTTCCCGGGCTGTCCGTGACGCCGACACCGACGGTCACTGTCACCGATTCCGGTCTCGCGCGGACCATCACGGTTTCCTACGTCGCGCAGTCCATCAACAATTTCCCCGGCGTTCTCGGCAAGGCGACCTGGCAGGTCGCCGGTTCCGCGACGGCGAAGGCGTCCAGCGCGCCCAACATGAACTTCTATCTGTTGCTGGACGACTCTCCGTCGATGGCGATCGCGGCGACCCAGACCGACATCGACAACATGATCGCCGCGACGAAGAGTCAGCCGTCATACGCGGCGAATTGCGCGTTCGCTTGTCACGAGGCGCATCCCAACAACGCGGCTCCAAGCTCTACGAACAAGGACAATCTCACCATCGCCCGTGCGAAGAACATCACGCTGCGCATCGATCTCGTGACCAATGCCGTTACGCAACTGATGGTCGGACCCTGGACGTGCCCGCAGTCGGGTGTGTCGGGCGGCGTCATGCAGTGCATGTCGGCGCTCAACAACACGACTTACAATGCTGCCATCTACACCTTCGACTACGCCCTGAACACGATCCAGACGCTGACCACGCCGACCGCCGCCGGCACCAAGATCTCCAACATTCAGCTCCTGACGGTCGATCACCAGAACTGCCCCCTTCTCAACAGCAAGGGCGCCTGCGTCTACACCACCGACTACGGCACGGATATTTCGGGCGGCCTCACGGGCGTCAACGCCGTGATGCCTGCGCCGGGCACCGGCACCAACCAGTCGGGCGATACACCGCAGGAAGTGGTCTTCCTCGTCACTGACGGCGTCGAGGACAAGCTCATCCCGAAGACGGGGGGCGCCTGCGACGCCAATGCCACTTATGCGCTTCCGTCTGCCAACTCGACGACCTTGCGATGCCAGCAACCGCTCGACACGACGGTCTGCACGACGATCAAGAACCGCGGCATTCGCATCGCGGTCCTCTACACCGAGTATCTGCCACTGCCGACCGAAAGCTGGTACAACACCCGCATCGCGCAGTTCAACAGCCCGTCCTCGTCGACCGGCACGATCGCAACGCGGCTGCAATCCTGCGCATCGCCCGGCCTGTATGCGAGCGTGCAGACGGGCGGCGACATTTCCGCGGCGCTGACCAACCTCTTCATCAAGGTTGCGTCCAGCACGGCCAGCCTCGTGCAGTAGAGAGCGCGCCATGACCGGACCAGACGTCGCAACCACAAAGAGACGCCGCAATCGCTGCGGCGCCTTCGCGCGAGACAAATCAGGAGCCACGGCCGTCGAATTCGCGCTCGTTGCCGCGCCGTTCCTCGCCCTCATCATCGCGCTCATTCAGACGTTCCTCGTTTTCTTCGCCCAGCAACTGCTCGAATCCGTCGTGCGCCAATCGGCACGCCTCGTCATGACGGGACAGGTTCAGTCCGCGCAGATGACGAAGGACGTGTTCAAGCAGAAGGTCTGCGACCAGGTCGTGATCCTGTTCAACTGCAGCGACCTGATGGTCGACATGCAGGTGGCGACGTCGTGGTCCGCCGCCGATACGGGCATTCCGGCCTTGACCTTCGATGGCAATGGAGGGGTCACGAACACCTGGCAGTACGATCCCGGCAATTCCGGCGACGTCGTCGTTCTCCGGGTGATGTACCAGTGGCCGGTGTTCCTCGGGCCGCTCGGTTTCAATCTCTCGAATCTTTCCAACGGCAACCGGCTGATCATGTCGTCCGCCGCGTTCCAGAACGAGCCAGGAGCTACCTGATGATCGCCGTCCTGTCGTCTCGCGCACGGCACCTGCGAACCGACGCTCGCGGCGTTGCAGCGACGGAGTTCGCCATCGTCGCCCCGTTCATGCTTCTGCTCTATATCGGCGGCGTCGAGCTCGGAAACGGGCTCGCCATGAACGTCAAGGTCAGCGCGACCGCGCACAGTGTCGCCGACATGGTTTCGCAGAACACGCAGGTGAGCGCGGCTCGCATGCAAGCAATTCTTGGTGCCGCGACGGCAATCATGGCGCCTTATGCCGTCAAGAACGGCAGCACCTCCCTGATGACGATCACGGTCTCTGGAGTCTCGACCGACAGCAACGGCAATGCGACGGTGCAATGGAGCACGTCGACGAGCTCGTCGGGGGCGAGAACCGTGGGTCAGCAGATGCCCTTGTCCCAGTTCACCGCGACCAATCCGAGCAATCCCAACAACGCCAACATCTCGCTCATCCTGAGCGAAGTGTCCTATGACTATACGCCCAACCTCGGCTACACGATCGCCGGCACCGTCAAGTTGACCGACAGCTATTACCTGTTCCCGCGCTGCTCGACGAACAGCCCGGCCACGTCGAGCTTTCCATATTACGACGTGAAGTATTCCGCGACGATGACGACGACGTGCACATGCGTCCAGCATCTGCAGCAGAAGACCTGCTAGCTGAGCAAAGCGGCGGCGGTTAACCGGGATGCAGGGGCAATCCTGAATCGGAAAACCACGCTCGTGCGAATCCCTTCCATGGATTCACGACTTGGCTCTACAACGTCGGTGATCGCTCCGCCCAAGCTTTGGTGGCTTGGCAGATTTCCATCGCTCGGGCGTAGGCGGAGCGTGTCGTCGTGCGGGCGAGATAGGCACGCTCGACTGAACCCGGGGTCTAGTTGCTGGTTCGCAGACCAAGCAGGAGAGCGTAGCTCACTGAAATGTCAGCAGCAGTGAACTGGTCTCCGGCGAGAAAGGGACGATCTGCGAGACGCTGGATGACCAATCCCAGCCGGCTATGAAAGGTCTCCAGTGCCCAGTTTGTGACCCGGGCGTTTCGCTCTGCTTCGGGCGCGAGTGCGCGACCGACGAAGACGGCGTTCATTGGTCCAGCGAGCCCAGCCTCTCCCAAATGGAGGAACTGCAGATAGGCGCCGAAGGCCGGATCGTCCGGGGCGACGGCGAGCGGGCTCGGCCCGTGGCGGGCAAGCAGGTATTCGAGGATCGCGATCGATTCGACCATGATCATCTCGCCGTCCTGTAGCGCCGGGATAAAGCCGGCGGGGTTGATCGCAAGAAAATCGGGATCATTGTCGACAGCGCGCAGATCGACCGGGCGCAGCCGATAAGCCACTCCCAATTCCTCGAGCAGCCAAACGACACGGAATCCACGACCTTCGCCATAGACAGTGAGCATGATTGAGCGTCCTCACGCTGGCTTGAGTGCCTAAATTCGCGGGAGCGAGATTTCCACTCTGACGCGATATGTACAAGACTCGTCGAATACTCCTGCGCAACGCCTTCGGCGTCGCCGGCGGTCGCGACCTCCCGCTTCCGTCGCAACGCGAGGCTCGTCGCTCGTCGCGAGCGCCGGAAGTGTCAAAGGCGGACGTTCGTACTCTGCGAGTTAATCATTTCAGTCGCAACGTGTGGCTTATTAGGATCGAGGAGAGCGGCCCGCAAATGCAGCCATTTTCGGCCGTTCTTTAGGCCCATTTCGGCCAAACTGTTATCAGTTGCTCATTTTCCGGGGCAGGACCCTTCAACTCGGAGTCCTGCAATGTTCAAGCTAGTTCTTTTTGCGTGTTTTTTTGTTGCCGTCAGCTCTATTGCTTCGGAAGCACGACCCTACCGCATTGATCTCGCACCCGAATGC
>NZ_JBFUES010000205.1:0-9220 GCF_056403875.1 Bradyrhizobium sp. P2_E8 | reverse complement strand
GTGAATCTCCTCACCCGATTCGGACTTGCACGGTCTCGATTCACGATCATGGCCATGATCGGGCTCCTGATCGCCGGGATCGGGCTCTATCCGAACTTCCCGAAGCGCGAAGACCCCGTGATCGTCATCCGGACTGCGGTCGTGTCGGCCCTCTTCCCGGGCATGGCCCCCGAGCGGATGGAAAATCTCGTCGCCGTTCCCATCGAGCGGAAGATCCGCGAGCTCGCCGAGGTCAAGGACATCAGGACGCTTGCGGGCGAAGGATCCCTGACGATCTATGTCGACTTGAAGGACGAGGTCGCGAACGTCACTGCCACCTGGCAGCGGCTTCGCGACAAGATGGCCGATGCTAAGGTCGAACTGCCCGACGGCGTCGTTGGACCCTTTGTCAACAGCGACTTCGGCGACGTTGCGATCGCCACCATCGCCATCACGGGCGAAGGCTTTTCGCCGCGCGAGCTGAAGGATGCGGCCGAGGATTTCCGGAAGAAGCTGTATCAGATCGCCGGCATCTCCAAGGTCGAGCTTCACGGCGTACAGGACGAACGGGTCTGGCTCGAACTCGATACCCGGAAGTTGGCCGCGATCGGCGTTCAGGTGAACGCTTTGATCAAGGACCTACAGGGGCAGAACGTGATGCTGCCGTCCGGCAACATCAACGCGGACGGCACGCGCCTCCTGCTGGAGACCTCCGGAGATTTCCCGAACGTGCGGGCGATCGAGACCATGCTGACCCGTGTGGGCAGCACCGACAGCCTGGTCCGGCTCGCCGATATCGTCACTGTCCGCCGGGATTACGTCTCTCCAAAGGTTAAGCCGATCTATTTCAACGGCCGTCCTGCTGTAGTCCTCAGCGTGATCATGCAGCCGGACCAGGATGTCACCCAGATCGGTGTCAAGCTCCGTACGGCGGCACGCGAATTTGAGCAGCGGCTCCCGATCGGCTTCGCCCTCTCCTTCCCCACCTACCAGGCCGATCAGGTCCGCGCCTCCGTCAATTCCGCCCTGTCCAGCGTCGCCCAGACCTTCGTCGTCGTGGCAGTGCTGGTGATCGTTTTCCTTGGCCTGCGGGCGGGCACCATCGCGGCGATGATCGTTCCCTTCGCCGTGATGTTCTCGTTGATCGGCATGCGGGCGCTGGGGATCGCGCTGGAGCAGGTCTCGATCGCGGCGATCATCATCGCGCTCGGGCTGCTGGTCGACAATGGGGTCGTGATCGTCGAGGACATCGTCAGCCGGATCGGCCGCGGAATGCCGCCCGAGGAGGCGGGGCTCGCCTCCGGAGAGCAATATGCACTGCCGCTCCTGATCTCCTCGATCACCACCATCGCGGCGTTCTTGCCGCTCATGCTGCTGTCGGGTGCGTCCGGCGAGTACGCGTTCTCGCTGGCCGCCGTGGTGGCGCTCACGCTGGGAGGCTCCTGGATCACGGCGCTGTACATTCTTCCCGCCCTGACGGTGTGGCTGATCGGGCGGCGGGGCGCGACCGGCAACGAGGATGAGGCCCCCTCACGCCTGCAGCGGCTCTATGCGTCCGCGCTCGGCCCGGCGTTGCGCTTCTCGCCCGTTGTGCTGGTGGGGTGTGTCGCGCTGGTGCTGATCGCGCTCACTCAGTTCGGCCGCATCCCCAAAGAGATGTTTCCGCTCAGCGAACGCGGCCAGTTCCTGGTCTACATGAACATGCCTGACGGGACCGATATCTCGCGAACCGAAGCTCGCGCGCGGGAGATCGAGCGATGGCTCGGCGACAAGACAGCCAATCCGGAGATCTCCAGCGAGATCCTTTATGTGGGTGACGGCGGTCCGAGGTTCTATCTCACCTTGACCCCCGTTCCGCCGGACCCGGCATCTGCGTTCTTCCTGGTCAGCACGAACGACTATCAGGGCGCGATCCGTGCGGCCGATCGCGCCTGGAAATATCTGTACGCCAATCATCCCGAAGCAAGCTTCAAGATCAAGCGGCTGGCCATGGGAGCCGTGGAATCCGGCGTCGTGGAGCTGGAGATCTCGGGGTCCGATGGGGACCGGCTGCTTGGCTTCAGCGAACGGGTCCGATCCCTGCTGCAGGCGGCTCCGGACGTGCGCGAGAACGACGACGATTGGGGCAACAAGATCGTCAAGGTGGTCGTCGAGATCGACCAGGACCGCGCGCGTCAGCTTGGAGTGACCTCGGAGGAAGTGACCCGACTGCTGAACACCTACTTCAGCGGCACCGCGGTGTCGATCTACCGGGAAGGCGACAACTCGATCCCGATCGTGTTGCGCGCCGGCGCCTACACGTCGCAGAGCCTGGAAGGCCTCACCAGCGCGACCTTCGCGAAGAACGGTGGCCTCATCTCGCTGGCCCAAGTCGCGAGGCTGAAGCCCGGGTTCGACTTCGCGCGGATCCGCCGCAAGAACCAGGAACGGACGATCACGGTGACGGCCCGCAGCACCTCGCTGACCGCGGGGCAGCTACTGGAAACCATCCAGCCCGGGCTCGACGAGATGGACATGACCGGGGGTTATCACGTGACCGTGGGGGGCGAGATCCAGAAAAGCGCGGAGACCAATCAGAAGCTCGCCGCCGGCTTTCCGATCGCACTTGCCGTGATGGTGCTGGCGATCATCCTGCAGTTCAACTCCTTCCGGCGCACCCTCCTGACCTTCATGAGCATACCACTGATCTTGATCGGCATCCCCTTCGGGCTGCTGGCCACGGGACAACCGCTCTCGTTCTTCGGGACCCTGGGCATCATCAGCCTGTCGGGGATCATCATCAACAACGCCATCGTGCTGATCGACCAGATCGATATCGAGCGCGAGACGCTTCCGCTTCGGAAAGCCATCGTAGCTGCTTCTGGAAAGCGTCTTCGTCCGATCCTGCTGACGTCGGCCACCACCGTGCTCGGGCTCGCACCGATGGCGCTGGCCGGCGGCGCGTTGTGGCAGCCCATGGCGGTGCTCATGATGTCGGGACTCGCCGTCGCGTCCGTCCAGACACTCTTCTTCGTCCCAGCAGGATACTTCCTGCTGTTCCGCTCGGCCAAAGGAGCCTGACACCCTTGTGGCGCGCGCTGTTCCGGGTGGTCACCGCTACGTCGGCAACCTGCCGCCGATGCCGAGCGTGCCGATCGTCCGGACCGGCGCCGAGGGCCGCGAGCTCGCCACCGCACGGTGGGGCATGCCGGACGCCCGACGAGGTCGAGACCTGGATGACCGCGCCTCCGGACGAGGCGCTGAAGCTGCAGCGGCCGCTCTCCTGGGGCGCTCCGAATCGTCGCCCGCGGCGTGAAGGAAGACCGGGCGCCGACCGCGTAGGTTCTGCACAGCCCGGTGGAACACGTGGACAAGCCTGAGCCTCTGCATTTCGGAATCCTGACCCGTGCTAACCGCCCGGAACGAGCCGGAGGTCTCAAGGATTCGTCCCGGCAGGAGCCATATCGATGCTGATGACGAGGGAAAGACCGAAGGCGATCCGGACCCTGCGCGGTTGGGCGATCCACGTGCTGCAGGAAGCCGGCGCCATCCACGAATGCGAGGAGCACGGCTGGGCAAAGGACCGTGCCGATCCGCATGCGCTAGAGCACGCGTTGGCCATCGCCAGACGTGAGCCACCGAATGGCTTGTCTCCGGATCAGGCGGTCGCCGAGGTGCGCGAAGTGCTGAATTCGATCGGCGATACCTGTCCGGAATGTCCGTCCGAACGCTGAGCATGGCCTGTTTGCGCCCGGACGCCTGAGGCCCGGCCGGATGGGTGCTTCGGGCCTGCGACACTCGCGGGGGCCGGACCGAGAAGTGTGCGACCGCGCGTTCTGCGGGCTTCAACCGGCTGCCGCTGGGCGGGCCCTAGTCCGAAGCGCCGTCGAGGACGTCGCGCACCTTCGCCGCCAGATCGCCGAAGCTGAACGGCTTGACGATCAGCTGCACGCCCTTGTCGAGCCGCCCGTGGTGGATGATGGCGTTGCGCGCGTATCCGGTCGTAAAGAGCACCTTTAATGCAGGTCGAAGCGTTTTCGCCTGGGTTGCGACCTGTGCGCCTGTCAAGCCGCCCGGCAAAACGACGTCAGTAAAGAGGAGGTCCACGCGAGGTTGGCGCTCGAGCAATCTCAGAGCCGAGGGCCCGTCGTGAGCCTCGATGACGCGGTAGCCCAGTTCGCGCAGAGTCTCGACCGAATATGCTCTCACCTCGTCGTCGTCCTCGAGGACCAGGATGGTCTCTTCCTGTCCCGCTTCGGGATTTTGAGTGGACTCGGCTTGCTCAACGCCTGCCGCTTGCGCCGCGAGCCGCGGCAAGTACAGCTTCACCGTCGTCCCTTCTCCCACTTCCGAGTAGATCTTGACGTGACCACCGGACTGCTTGACGAAACCGTATACCTGGCTGAGCCCTAGACCGGTGCCCTTGCCTACGGCTTTGGTCGTGAAAAAGGGCTCGAAAGCCTGCGCCACCGTTTTCGAGTCCATGCCGGCGCCGGTGTCCGTGACCGCGATGGCGACGTACTGCCCGGCCACGACTTCGGTGTGCGAGGCGACGTACGCCTCGTCGATGTGCGCATTGCTGGTCTCGATCGTCAGTCGACCGCCGTTCGTCATCGCGTCGCGGGCGTTCACGGCTAGATTGATGACAGCCGCCTCTAATTCGGCCGGGTCGGCTTCGACTCGCCACACGCCTGCACCGAGGACAGTTTCCACATCGATCGTTTCGCCAAGCGTACGATGGATCATGTCCGACAGTCCGTTGACGAGTGCGTTCACATCAAGCGGCTTGGGATCGAGAGGTTGACGACGCGAAAACGCCAGGAGACGCTGGGTTAGGGTGGCTGCCCGTTGCGCGCCCGTCATCGCATTTCGCGCTGCCCGCTGCAGCCGACCGGATTCAGCCGGCAGATTGCGCTGCAGGGTGTCCAGATTCCCCAGAATGATCTGCAGCAGATTGTTGAAATCGTGTGCCACGCCGCCCGTGAGCTGGCCTACGGCCTCCATCTTCTGCGACTGGCGCAAGGCCTCCTCGTTCTTGCGCAGCTGTTCGGTGCGCTCGGTCACTTGCCTCTCGAGCGTGGCGTTGAGCTCGACGAGTGCCTCTTGGGCCCGCTTCCGCTCCTCGATTTCGCGCTGCATCGCTTGCGAGAGGCGGACGTTGTCGATAGCGACGGCGGCCTCGGCGGCAAGCCCGGACAGGCCCCGCTCCGAGCGCTCGTTGAACACGCCAGTCCGCGCATGCCCGAAGAACAGACCGCCGAGCACTTCACCCGTCCGGGATATGACCGAGACGGCGAGGTAGCTTCGGACCGGTAGGTGACCTTCCGGCATTCCCTTGCGGGGCGAGTTTTTCCCGTAGCGCGGATCCTTGGTGATATCGTCCGAGCGAACGATGCCTTGCCCCAGGAAGGTAGGCGCGAACACCTGGGTATTTCGAGGCATCGGGAATTTCGAGAACGCCTCGATCGGCGCTCCGGAGAGCGTATAGAGCATGTAGCTCTCGCCCGCGTTGTTGATGACGTTGTAGAAGAAGGCGCCGAACTCGGCTCCCGTAAGCGCCACGCCCGCATCCGTGACGATCTGAACGAGGCGCTCGAGGTCCGTCTCCGCGGCGAGCGCCGAGCCGGCACGGTTGAGCACTTCGAGCGCGTGGCGTTCTTCTCGGATAGCTTCTTCAGCGTTGCGTTGCGCCGTGCGGTCCCTCAAGATCTTGAGGAATCCTACAACGTCAGATTTGTCCCGGATCGGGCTGAGCTCTCCGACGGCCCAAAACCGTGAGCCATCTTTGCGAAGGCGCCAGCCTTCTTCGCCGCCGCCCTTGCCCTTCGCCAGCGCATCCTCGATTTCGCGGCGAAGTTGGGCTTCCTGGTCCTGTTCGGCGAACACTCGGGACAGGGATTGCCCAAGCATCTCGGCCGGCTCCCATCCGAGGATCCTGGAAGCTCCGGTATTCCAACTCGTCACTCGCCCCTGGAGATCAGTCGTAATGATGGYAGTATCGGTGGCCCCATTGACGATCTGCCTCCACTGCCACGCCGCAATCTGCGGCTCCGATTTATCCGTAATTTGGGTCATGAGCCTCCAAGGCGGGTCGAGCGGAAACGCCGTCGATCGCAATTGCCGGCCGTTAATGCTGGGTTGGTGGTTGGAATGGCCCCCGTTGGCGCATAGGCAACGAACGTCAGATGCGCTGGTTCCGCGCTCAGCGTACCATGACACCTCCGTTGGTCGGGCGGGCCGGGCTCTTATGGTGCCAGACCACTAGGGACGTAGTGCGCCTTCGCCTTGCAGGGGCATGCGGAAGGTGAACCTGGTCTCCGCTTCGGACGAGGCGACGTCGATCGAACCGCCGTGAGCCTTGGCAATCTCGGCAGCGATGTAGAGGCCCAGCCCGAGTCCTTGCGCTGGTCCGTGAGCCTCTCCGCGGTAGAACGGCTGAAACAGGCGTTTGCGGGCCTCCTCCGGAATGGCAGCGCCTGCGTTGGCCACCGAGAGTTCGAACATGTCTGTCTTGGCGCTCGCTTCGA
The DNA here is from genome assembly GCF_056403875.1 of Bradyrhizobium sp. P2_E8. Lineage (NCBI taxonomy): Bacteria > Pseudomonadati > Pseudomonadota > Alphaproteobacteria > Hyphomicrobiales > Nitrobacteraceae > Bradyrhizobium > Bradyrhizobium sp. P2_E8. The sequence goes on along the minus strand of NZ_JBFUES010000205.1, from coordinate 2,735 downwards.
CCCGCACGGGCTCGTCCGGCGCGCCGTGGCTGATCGCATTGCCGAGCAGGTTCGAGAACAACTGGGCGACGCGGGCGGGATCGCAGAACACCGGGGTCTCGACCTCAAAATTGCTCTCAATGCTGCGATCCGGATGGGCTGCAGCCAGTTCCGCCACGACCTGATCGAGAACGGGCTCGATAGCGGTGATGGCCTTCGACAGCGAGATGCCTCCGCCAAGCCGACCTCGAGCCAGATCCATGACGCTTTCGATCATCTTGGCCATGCGGCCCACGCTGCTCTGCATCATGGCCTCGAGCCGCAGCGCGTCCTCCGGCGTCTTGGCCTTCAGCATCAGCCGCGCGCCGGCCGCGATCGATGCGAGCGGATTGCGCAGGTCATGGCCGAGGACGGCGATGAACTGCTCCCGCAGTTCGGCATTTTCGCGCTCCTGTCGCAGGCGCTCCTCTAGAGCGGCCTTGAGCTCGTCGCTTTCCTTGCGGGCGTCGATCAGCCCTCGCTCATAGCGGCGCCTGTCTGTGGCCCGCATGATCGTCAGGCGCGTGAACAGGAGCGCATCAGCGTCGGTCCGCCGCTCACGCGCGTTGGCGATCGCCGGCAGCCGCGTTCCGGTTTTGGTCAGGAGATCGAGCGCGAACTCGTCGAAGAAGCCCTGCATACGCAGCAGCGGGGCGACATGGGTCTCAAGGAATATGCGCCCCGCCATGTTGAGCAGATCGCTAAGCCGCATCCCGGGAAGGTCATCGGGCTGGTACCCCATCCAGCCCGCAAGGGTCCGATTGGCCCGATCGATACGACCGTCCGGACGAACGGACAGGTAGCCGCAGGGTGCGTTTTCGTAGAGGTCTTCGAAATTGCTGTCGGCAGGATGATTGTTGTTCACTCAGACGAAATCTCGAATTGCGGCGACGACTTCGTCCGGCGCGCTCAGGTTGGGACAATGGCCGGTTGCTTTCAGGACCACCATTTTGCTGTTCGGGATATTGCGCTGGACGAACGCACCTACCTGTTGCCCGGCGATGATGTCTTCGCTGCACTGGAGGATCAGCGTGCGAGCGTTGACCTTGGCCAGGTCCGCGCGGTTGTCGGACAGGAACGTGACCCGGGCGAACTCCTTGGCGATCGCGGGATCCGTACGGCAGAAACTGTTGGTGAGCTCCTCGCCGAGTTCGGGACGATCGGGATTGCCCATGATGGCAGGCGCCATCTGCGCCGACCAGCCCATGTGGTTCTCTTCCAGGAAGGAAAGAAGCTCCTCGATCTGTTGAGCGCTGAAGCCGCCGACATAGTCACCATCGTCGATGTAGCGCGCCGAAGGCCCCACAAGGATGAGGCTTTCGAAGAGTGTCGGATCCTTGATCGCGGCAAGCACTCCAATCATCGCACTGACGGAATGCCCCACGAATACGGCATCCTTCAGGCGCAGTGAGCGGCCAATCTCGACAACATCGTCGGCGTAGCCGGATAATTTGGAATACTTCTGGCGATCGTAAGCGGCGAGGTCCGAGCGGCCCGCTCCGACGTGGTCGAACAGCACCGTGCTGAAATCGCGCTCGAAAGCCGGTGCCACGAAGCGCCACATGTTCTGGTCGCATCCAAAGCCGTGGGCGAACATCATGGCCCGCTCACCCCGACCCCGGACCTGCACGTTGTTGCGGAATTCGACGGACACTTCGACCACCCTTTGCGCGTGAAGCACGGCTTGTTGTTTTGCAGGCAGCCTACGTCCAAACAGCCGCCGGCGCATTCGTTTTCTAGGACGGGAATGACCCTGAACGGGTGAGGAGACCGGATATCGCCTCCACCAATTGCGCGGGGGCAAAGGGCTTGGCCAAGAGGACACTTTGCGGCACGCCGTCAGCCGCCCAGCGATGCGCGCTATCGCCGGAGACGTAGAGGATCACGCAGCCTGGATCGTACTGCCGCGCGAGACGGGCGAGCTCCCATCCGTCCATCCTGGCGCGGCCCAGATTGATGTCGGTCACGAGCGCCCGCGGCAAAGGGGGCATGCTGAGCAGATTGGTTGCCTCCTCGCCGGAAGCGGCGCTTACGACGCCGTAACCCGCTTCGACCAAGGTCTCTTCCAGCATCTCACGAAGGAGATCTTCATCCTCGACCAGAAGGATTGTCGGTCGTTCTGCGGGGGCTTGGGAGTTGCTCAGGTGCATCTCGCATCTCTCATTAAAACGGGCACCCGCAGGCCTAGGAGCAAACGTGCCACGCGCTCCAACGTAGCAAAGGGCGAAGTGTTCACTTTTTCAGCCGTCCGCGCCCGAGCGACGAGTCCTTGCAGGAGAAATGCCGGTGTCGGCTCGATATCCGCAGCCTGTGGTCAGGCCGATTTCCGCTGCTTGGAGGTCGCGGGCTTCTTTGCCGCTGCTTCCTTCGCCGGTTTTTTTGCCGGCGATCGGCATCAGCATTTCCTTCTGTCCGGCCCCCGCCTTCCGCGGCTTCTTGGCCGCCTTGCCCACTTTCGCGGGCGCCGCTTCTTGGCCGACGCTCCGACGCAGCGCCTCCATCAGATTGACGACGTTGGTCGCGGCCGGCTTGTCCTTCGGCGTGATCGGCTTGCCGGCCCGCTTCTGGTTGATGAGTTCGATCAGCGCGGTCTCGTAATGGTCCTCGAATTTTTCGGGGTCGAACCGGCCGGCTTTCTGGTTCACGATGTGCCTCGCGAGATCGAGCATGTCCTTGGTAACTTTGATATCCTGGATCTCGTCGAAATACTCCTGCTC
>NZ_JBFUES010000204.1:0-9235 GCF_056403875.1 Bradyrhizobium sp. P2_E8 | reverse complement strand
GCATCGCCCCGGAATGACGACATCTATAGCCCCCAAGACGTGGATGCCCGGCACGAGGCCGGGCATGACGCAACCATCAGACATCGGAGTGTTGTGTGTACGCAGCGCGCTCAGGCGTGCTGCTCTTCGAGCGTGGGCTCGGAGATCAAGCCCAGCGTGTGCTCGGGGTTGAGGTGCAGGCCGGGGTCCATCAGCTCGCCGCGCATCAGGGCGAGCGGCGCGCTGCGATAGAGCATCAGATCGTGGAAGGGGTCGGTCAGGATCTTGGTCATCCAGACGAGGCCGGTCTCGACGTCGCGGATGAAGAACAGGTGCACGGTGCGGAACAGAAGACCGCCGCCGCCGACCACGAGCCAGATCTTGGCGACCTGCCGCATGAAGTCGGTCGCGCTCGCCCAGGGCGTGAACAGGCCGAACAGCGTCGGATCGGCAAGCAGCACCAGCGGCGAGGCCGCCCAGATCGCCATCAGCACCACCTTGCGCTGAAGGTTGTAGCCGACCTTGATCTCTTCCTTGTACTCGTGCGTCGCCTGGTTGATGTGGTCGTAAGTGTGCGGCTCGAAGAAGAAGTGCCCGGCCTGGCGCGAGGTCATCGAGACCAGCCAGCCGACCAGCGCGGAGATCACGGGATCGATGAACAGCCAGACATAGGCGAAGAGGAAGCTCAGTGCGCTGATGAAGTGCAGGCTCTGATTGATGCGGCTGTGGTGATAGTAGCGATGGTCGTCCCAGCGCTGGATCCGCAGCTGCTCGAGATAATTCTTGATCATGCTCTCCCCCAAAATGCTTTCGGGTACGGGATTACAGGGATTCGATGTACGCCGTGTGACATCATCATCTTGTCATGTGACGATGTGCAGCGGCGCGATGACGCACGGTTACTCTCTCCCCTCATCCTGAGGAGCGCGGAACGCGCCTCGCGAAGGATGAAGGCCGAGCTGCATCGGCCGAGCCTTCATGGTTCTCCGAGCGATGCGAAGCATCGTCCGGGAGACGGCGCTTACGCGCCTCCTCACCATGAGGAGAGGCCGTTACGCCGCCTTGGCGACGTCGACCTTGCGGAAGCGCACCAGCGAGAAATGGCCGAGCGGCGGAATCAGGCGGCGCTCGGCGAGCTCGATGCCGGGAGCGCCGGCCAGCCACTTGGCATAGCGCGACCAGGCGAACTCGGCGGTGCGGAAGCCGAGCGGACGCACCACCGGCTGCAGCTTCTGCTCGATGAAACGGCGCATGCCGGCGTCGGCGCTGACGCGGGTCAGGATGATCAGCTCGCCGCCGGGGCGCAGCACGCGGGCGAATTCGTCGAGCGCCTTTTCCGGATTCGGCACGGCGGTGACGACATATTGCGCCATCACGACGTCGAAGGAATTGTCGGGGAATTCGAGCTTCTCGGCGTCCATCACCGCGAGGCCCTCGACGTTCTTCAACTGGCCCTCGGTGACGCGCTGGCGCGCCTTGTCGAGCATCGCTTCCGAAATGTCGGTGCCGAAGATGCGCAGGTGCGGCGCGTAGAGCGGCAGCGAGATGCCGGTGCCGACGCCGACCTCGAGCACGCGGCCGCCGATCTTGTTGGTGGCCGCGATCGCCGCCTGCCGGCCCYTGGCGAACACGCCGCCGAACACGAGATCGTAGACGGGCGCCCAGCGATCGTAGGCCTGCTCGACCGTGCCACGGGTGAGGTCGAGCTGCTGGGTGCCGTCAAGGTTCATGATCTTAGCCATCGGTGAGGTTCTCGCTGTGGGTCAAAGTTGGGATCAACCGCGCACCGGCCGCCGCGCCATCACCGGCGAGGCGCGCAGGATGCGGCTGGGCTGAAGTGAGGTGAGGTTTCCGACGAACTGGCGCGCGCTGTTCTCCCAGGAGCGCTCCAGCGCGAAGTTGCGGCAGGTCTCGCGCGACATGGTGAGCGCGCGCAGGCACGCGGTGCGCAGATCGTGGTCGATCGCGCCGATCGGGTGACCGGCGATGACGTCCTTGGGTCCCGTCACCGGAAACGCCGCAACCGGCGTGCCGCAGGCGAGCGCCTCCAGCTGCACCACGCCGAAGGTATCGGTCAGGCTGGGGAATACGAAGACATCGGCCGCGGCGAGATGCGCGGTGAGATCCGCGCCCTTCTTCTCGCCGAGGAAGACCGCATCCGGATATTTCTTCTCGAGCGCGACCTTCTGCGGGCCGTCGCCGACGACGACCTTGGTGCCGGGCAGATCGAGCGCGAGGAACGCTTCGAGGTTCTTCTCCACCGCCACGCGGCCCATCGTCATGAAGATCGGGCCCGGCAGATCGAGCTTGGCCGGAGCGTCGGGATGAAACAGCTCGGTGTTGACGCCGCGCGTCCAGAAGCCGAGCCGCTTGAAGCCGCGCTCGGAAAGCTCCTGCCGCAGCGAGGGCGTCGCCACCATGGTCATGGCCGCGGCATCGTGGAAGTGGCGCAGCACGGCATAGCCGATGCTCGTGGGGATGCCGGTCCGCACCGAGACATACTCCGGAAAGCGCGTCGTATAGGAGGTGGTGAAGGCGAGCCGGTTGCGGCGGCAATAGGCCCGCGCGGCCCAGCCGATCGGGCCCTCGGTCGCGATGTGCAGCGCTTCGGGCGCGGCCTTCTCGATCCGCCGCGCGATCTCCTTAGCGCTCGGCAACGCAATGCGCAGGCCCGGATAGGTCGGCAGCGGCCACGACGGGAAGCCGTCCGGCGTGAGGAAGTCGATCTCGACGTCGAGGGCCTTGGCGGCACCCGCCAGCGAGGTCAGCGTCCGGACCACACCGTTAACCTGCGGATGCCAGGCGTCAGTCGCGATTAATACCCGCATGGGAAAATCCCGAGAGTTTGATGATTCTCGGCTTAGGACCATCAACCACGGATATTTCAGGCGTGTGACGTCACAGAAGTGTCGGCCCGCTGTTTTGTTCGTTAACGAGCTCGCGCGGCCACGAAACTGTCATGAAACAATCCTTGCCGCGATGAAACCGTTTTCGGTTTTCCGCGCAAACGTCCCGAAACTTATTGCCGTTAGTGATCTACGCAACGGAGCACCGCAATGGTGCCGCGGTGGACAAAACACCGAGCAAACAGGGGCGATCACATGTTCAATCTGGACACGTTCAAGACGTATTCGCGCGCCGTTGCTTTGGGCGCAGTCGCTGTCACCGCGATCGCATTCGCAGGTCCGGCCAAGGCAGCGCCGGTGCAGCTCTTCCCGTTCTTCMAGCCGCTGCCCCCGATGGCCGCGCCGCAGCCGATCCAGCCCTATCAGCCCTACCAGGCGACGCCTTACCAGGCAGCTCCCTCCGAGGACCAGGACGCGGTCGAGATGCCGGCCCGCTTCCGCCGCCAGACCGTCTCCTACGCGACGCGCGAAGCGCCGGGCACCATCATCATCGATACGCCCAACACCTACCTCTATTACGTGCTGGGCAACGGCCAGGCCGTTCGCTACGGCATCGGCGTCGGCCGCGACGGCTTCACCTGGTCAGGCATCCAGTCGGTGACCAAGAAGGCGGAGTGGCCGGATTGGACCCCGCCGCCGGAGATGATCGCCCGCCAGCCCTATCTGCCGCGCCACATGGCCGGCGGTCCCGGCAATCCGCTTGGCGCCCGCGCCATGTATCTCGGCGGCACCATCTACCGCATCCACGGCACCAACGCCCCCGAGACCATCGGCAAGCACGTCTCCTCCGGCTGCATCCGCATGACCAATGACGACGTCACCAACCTCTACTCCCGCGTCAACGTCGGCACCAAGGTGATCGTGCTGCCGATGACGGAGCGCCGTGCTGACCTTGGCGCTGCGACGCGCTAAAGCGACAGGACATTGTGACGCAAACGGCCCCGGAACCCACCGGGGCCGTTTTCGTTGGCCCTCGACATCCCGATGCGCGCTTGTCGCGGCGCGATCCCCGATGGAGGCGCTAGATGCAATCCCGCCTGCAATCATCGCCAAGCCCATGGCTGCGCCCGATCGCCGGCGCGGGAGCACTGACGCTGCTGCTGTTCGCGCCCTCCTCGCTCGCCCAGCAGCCGGTGAACGACGAGGCAGCTCAGCAGGCGTTCAACAATTCCTGCCGCACCTGCCACTCGGTGAAGGAAGGCGACAATCGCCTCGGCCCCAATCTCAGCAAGATCGTCGGACGGAGGGCAGGCTCGCTGCCCGACTACAACTACTCTGCGTCGATGAAGGAAGCCGGCTTCGTCTGGGACAAGGACAAGCTCACCCGCTTCATGGTCAAGCCGGACGAGGTCGTCTCCGGCAACAAGATKCAGCCCTATGGCGGCGTCTCCGCGGACGAAGCCGCCAAGGTAGTTGCGTATCTGCAGGCGGCGACGGGCGCACAATAGCGGCCCTTGCGTAGCGCGCCGTTTTGGTTTGCATTGGGAATCGCGGCGCATCCTTCGAGACGCCCGCCTTCGGCGGGCCCTCAGGATGAGGGCTGAACGCGCAGCTTCACGCTTGGGCCAAGTCACCGAGGCCAGTTAGCCTCATCCTGTGAGGAGCCCGCCTAAAGCGGGCGTCTCGAAGGACGAGGCGTTCACGCGGGCGAAAGTCCCTCACCTCACCGCCCCACCCCGCCGCTCCGAGATCAGCTTCAGCCACGCCGATGCATGAAACGCGCTCATCAGAAGATACATCGGCACCATCCCGCCCAGCAAAGACCCGTGTCCGGCGGCGCAGAGCATGTCCGCCGGGCCGCCGCCGAGCTCGGCCGTCAGGACGGCCATGATCGCGAAGGTTGGCGTCGCCGCAAGACCGAGCCATCTGGCGAGGCGGCGCGCGGCCACGACACCGTCGCGGCTGGCGCCGGCGGCCGCGCTGACGGGACTAGTCACGGCCTTCCGCGGCCTCTTCGCGAAAGRCCTTCTCGCCGGCGTCGGAGATCTCCACCCATTTCTTGTCGGGCGCTGCACCCTCCGTGTAGCTGTCGTGCCAGTTCCACCATTTGTAGGTCGGCGTCTGCGGATAGCCCTTGGGTGAATCCTCCCACACCTCCTGCCGGCCGAGCGGCGTGATGTCGAGATAGTTCCAGGTGCCGCCCATCTGCTCGTCGCCGCGGCTCTTGATGAAGTAGGTGCGGAAGATGCGCTTCCCGTCGCTGAAGAACACGTTGGTTCCGTGCCATTCGTCCACGCCGAAATCGGCATCGAAACTGTCGGTGATGGTGACCCACGGCAGGGTCCAGCCCATCCGCTTCTTCAGCCTGGCGATATCGGCCTGCGGCGCGCGCGAGGCGAAGACCAGCGTGGTGTCGCGGGCGTTCAGGTGCGAGACATGGGCGACCTGGTCGGCGACCATCGAGCAGCCGCGGCACGCATGATCCGGCCAGCCGAACACGCCCGGCTCGAAGAAGGCCCGGTAGACGATCAGCTGCCGCCGGCCCTGGAACAGGTCGAGCAAAGTGACCTTGCCGCCGGGCCCCTCGAACGCATAGGTTTTGTCCACGACCATCCACGGCATGCGCCGGCGCTCGGCGGCCAGCGCGTCGCGGGCGCGGGTCTGCGCCTTTTCCTTCACGAGCAGTTGCTGACGGGCTGCCTCCCAGTCCTGCGGCGACACCACCGGCGGTGTTTGCATGGCGGCCTGTCCGTTACTTCCTGCTTTTTCTGCTGACGTCATCATGGCTCTCCAAACCTCTCTTCTGGGCGCTCATTCCGCGTCTCGCTTTGACAGACGTGGAACCGCTCGCCCCTCACCGCACATTGTCGGCCGTCAACGATTTCTGGCACCAAGCGGTTGCGTGGTGGGAGTAACAAGTGTGGCGGGATTGAAATGGAGTCGCTGATCACGGCCGCCGCGCGTGCGCTCGAAGCCGGCGATCCGCTCGGCGCACTGAACCGTGTCGCATTGCGCAACGATGCCCCGTCGCTGGCGCTGCGCGGCATCGCGATGGCGCAGCTCGGCGATCTCGCAAAGGCGAAGGCGCTGCTGCGGAGCGCCGCGCGCGCCTTCGGTCCGCGCGAGGCGGTGGCGCGGGCAAGATGCGTCGTGGCGGAAGCCGAGATCGCGCTCGTCTCGCGCGACCTGAACTGGCCGGCGAAGACCCTCGCAGCCGCGCGGGCGACGCTCGAACAGCATGGCGATCTCGCCAATGCCGCCCATGCCGGCCACATCGAGGCGCGCCGTCTCCTCCTCCTCGGACGCATAGACGAGTCAGAGCGCACGCTGGCCGAGGCCGGCACCGCATCGCTCCCGCCTGCGTCTCAGGTGGCGCGCGAGCTGGTGGTCGCGGGCATTGCGATACGGCGGCTCAGGACAGAAGCCGCGCGCACCGCGCTCGACCGCGCGGCCAAGGCAGCGCGGCTGGCGGGAATCCCGGCACTCTCGGCCGAGGTCGACAGCGCGAACCGTATCCTCGACACGCCGGCCGCGCGACTGATCGCGCGCGGCAGCGAACACCCGTTATTGCTCGGGGAGGTCGAAAGACTGGCGACCTCGACAGCGCTCGTCGTGGACACCTTCCATCATGTCGTGCGCAGGCAAGGCGTTGCCGTGTCGCTCGGAACGCGGCCCGTGCTGTTCGCGCTCGCCCGTCTTCTGGCGCAGGCATGGCCCGCTGACGTCTCGCGAGAGATGCTGATATCRGGTGCGTTCCGGGCGAAGCACGCCGATGAATCGCATCGCGCGCGATTGCGCGTCGAGATCGGGCGGCTTCGCACCCAGCTCAAGCCGCTGGCCGAAATCAGTGCGACGAAGAACGGTTTTGTGCTGGCGCCGCGCAAGACGCGCGACGTCCTCGTGCTAGCCCGGCCCGTCGAGGAAAAGCACGCCGCCGTCCTCGCCTTCCTCTCCGACGGCGAGCCGTGGTCGAGCTCGGCGCTCGCGCTGGCGCTGGGAGCGAGCGCGCGGACGGTGCAGCGGGCGCTCGAGGAGCTCGCGCGGTCGAACAAGGTGCAGTCGTTCGGACACGGACGGGCGCGCCGCTGGATGACCCCGCCCGTCCCGGGCTTCCCGACAGGCTTGTTACTCCCCGGACCGCTGCTGAAGACGTAAGGTGGATCAGTTCACAGGGATCAAGCACATGAAACGTTCAGCCGCCGAGATCATCAGGGAATACGGACCCTTTCCGGGCGTCGAGGCCGTGCATGGCGTCACCTATGACGGCACGCAAGTCTGGTTCGCATCCGGCGACAAGCTGAACGCGGTCGATCCGGCCAGCGGCAAGCTCACACGCTCGATCGACGTCGCCGCGCATGCCGGGACGGCGTTCGACGGCCGGCACCTGTTCCAGATCGCCGAGGACCGCATCCAGAAGATCGACGCCGCGACCGGCAAGGTGGTGAACACCATCCCGGCGCCCGGCGGCGGTGGCGATTCCGGACTTGCCTGGGCGGAGGGGTCGCTGTGGGTCGGTCAATATCGGGAGCGCAAGATCCACCAGATCGATCCGGAGACCGGGACGGTGCTCCGTACCATCGAGAGCAAGCGCTTCGTGACCGGGGTGACATGGGTCGACGGCGAGCTCTGGCACGGCACCTGGGAAGGCGACGATAGCGACATCAGGCGGATCGATCCCGACACGGGCAAGGTGCTGGAGCAGCTCGACCTGCCTGCGGGCACGATGGTCTCGGGCCTGGAGTCCGATGGCGGCGATCGCTTGTTCTGCGGCGGCGGCAGCGCCGGCAAGGTGAGAGCGGTCCGCCGTCCGAGGCGCGACTAGCGCCCCGCGACGATTGCCTGAATGTGCGGCAATTGCGCGTTCGCGGCCGTTAACACATTCGCCCCAATTCCACCCCATCGATGCGCTCTAGCGCCCTCCTCTCCCGCCCTGTAGAATCCCCGCGGGCGGCCTGGGGGTGAGATGCGTCTGGCGTTGAATTTCAAGACTATCCTGATCGCGGTCACGGTACTCGCGGCGTCGTTCTTCATCAGCCTGAAGGCGATGGACTGGCTGTCGCCGCGCGCGACGAATTCGGCGCCCCCGGTCGCGCAGCTGCCGCCGCTGCCGCCGGTCTCGAAGAGCTCGATCGTGGTGGCGCCGGTCGCCATCGCGGTGTCGGCGATCCGCGAGCAGGCCGAGAAGGCCGCGCCGCGCAATTTCGCCGGCAAGGCCGACAACCCGATCTCGCAGATCCTGGAGAACGCCGATATCGGCTGGTCCGCCGTGCGCGGACCGATGGCCGCTGCCGGCGACAAGGACGTGCTGACGATCTCGACGCCGCTCAGCGGCAAGCTGAACGTGACGGGCTCGTTGTCGGYGAAAGCCACCGGCGCGCTTGGCGATGCGCTGGGCAGCGTGCTCGGCGGTGACGCAGCGAAACGGATCGGCGCGGTCAACATCAAGAATTTGAACGCCAGCGCCGAGATCAAGGGCAATGTGGTCGTCACCTCGCGTCCGAAGCTCGCAACGAACTGGCATCTCGAGCCCAATCTCGGCGCCCAGGTCAATCTCGGTGACACCAACCTTGCGGTCGCCGGCGCCAAGGTCAACGTGCCGGCGCAGGTGAAGCCGCTGATCGACAAGAACGTCGGCGAGCAGATCAACCTCGTCTCCGAGCGCATCCGCAACGATCCTTCGCTGCGGGAGAATGCGAAGTTGCAATGGGCCAAGGCCTGCCGCTCGATTCCGCTGCAAGGCTCGGGCTCCTCCGCCGCGCTGCCGCCGCTCTGGCTCGAGATGAAGCCGACCCGCGCCATCGCCGCGCAGCCGCGCGTCGACGCGCAGGCCGTGACGCTGCTGCTCGGCCTCGAGCTCGAGACGCGTGTGACGTCGTCGCCGACCAAGCCGGAGTGTCCGTTCCCCGACAAGATCTCGATCGTGCCGCCGACCGGCACCGGCGTGAACATCGGCGTGCCGATCGACGTACCCTTTACCGAGATCAACAAGCTCATCGCGGCGCAGATGGCCGGCCACACCTATCCCGAGGACGGCTCGGGCCCGGTCGACGTCACCGTGAAGAGCGTCAACGTGGTCCCGTCCGGCGACCGGCTGCTGATCTCGCTCCTGGTGCGCGCGAAGGAGAAGAAGAGCTGGCTCGGCCTCGGCGCCGAGGCGACCGTGCATATCTGGGGCCGGCCGATGCTCGACCAGGCGCAGCAGACGCTGCGGCTCGCCGACATCCAGCTCGCGGTGGAATCCGAGGCCGCCTTCGGGCTGCTCGGCGCGGCGGCGCGCGCGGTGGTGCCGCAGATGCAGCAGGCGCTGGTGCAGAAGGCGACGCTCGACCTGAAGCCGATCGCCGCCAACGCCCGCGAGAAGATCGCGGCCGCGATCGCCGACTACCAGAAGAGCGAGGACGGCCTCAAGG
>NZ_JBFUES010000203.1:0-9243 GCF_056403875.1 Bradyrhizobium sp. P2_E8 | reverse complement strand
GTGCCATCATCCCCTGCAACATCAACCACAGCGAGCTCGAGCCGATGATCATCGGCCGCAACTTCCTGACCAAGATCAACGCCAATATCGGCAACTCGGCGGTGACCTCGTCGGTCGAGGAAGAGGTCGAGAAGATGGTGTGGGCGATCCGCTGGGGCGCCGACACCGTGATGGACCTCTCGACCGGCCGCAACATCCACACCACGCGCGAATGGATTCTGCGCAACGCGCCGGTGCCGATCGGCACCGTTCCCATTTATCAGGCGCTGGAGAAGTGCAACGGCGATCCGGTCAAGCTGACCTGGGAGCTCTACAAGGACACGCTGATCGAGCAGTGCGAGCAGGGCGTCGACTATTTCACCATCCACGCCGGCGTGCGCCTGTCCTACATCCACCTCACCGCCAACCGCGTCACCGGCATCGTCAGCCGCGGCGGCTCGATCATGGCGAAGTGGTGCCTGGCGCATCACAAGGAGAGCTTCCTCTACACGCATTTCGACGAGATCTGCGACCTCATGCGCAAGTATGACGTCTCGTTCTCGCTCGGCGACGGCCTGCGCCCGGGCTCGATTGCGGACGCCAACGACCGCGCGCAGTTCGCGGAGCTGGAGACGCTCGGCGAGCTGACCAAGATCGCATGGGACAAGGGTTGCCAGGTCATGATTGAAGGCCCCGGCCACGTGCCGATGCACAAGATCAAGATCAACATGGACAAGCAGCTCAAGGAATGCGGCGAAGCGCCGTTCTACACCCTCGGACCGCTGACCACCGACATCGCGCCGGGCTATGACCACATCACCTCGGGCATCGGTGCCGCCATGATCGGCTGGTTCGGTTGCGCCATGCTCTGCTACGTCACCCCGAAGGAGCATCTCGGCCTGCCCGATCGTAACGACGTCAAGACCGGCGTCATCACCTACAAGATCGCGGCTCACGCCTCCGATCTCGCCAAGGGCCACCCGGCCGCCCAGCTCCGCGACGACGCGCTGTCCCGCGCCCGTTTCGACTTCCGCTGGAGCGACCAGTTCAACCTCGGCCTCGACCCCGATACCGCGAAGAATTTCCACGACGAGACCCTGCCGAAGGAAGCCCACAAGGTCGCCCATTTCTGCTCGATGTGCGGTCCAAAGTTCTGCTCGATGAAGATCACGCAGGACGTGCGGGATTATGCGGCGACGCTGAACGATCCGAACAGCATCGGCATGTCGATCAGCGGTACGGCCGAGGACGGCATGGCCAAGATGAGCGCGAAGTTCAAGGAGATGGGCTCAAGCGTATATCTGGATGCGKAGAAGGTGAAGGAGAGCAATCGGGTGTTGTGAGGAGCCCTCCGCTCGTCATGCCCGGGCTTGACCCGGGCATCCATCTGAAAATGAAAGGCCGGGCGAGCGCCCGGCTTTTTTTTGCGAACGTCGCATCAAGCAGGCGTAACCCGGATGAGCGAAGCGACATCCGGGATCGACAGTTGCCCCGCATGTCGCTTCGCTCATGCGGGCTACGGAGTAGCGCCGCGCACGACGTCGGCTTCAGCTCAACGACGCCAGCTCCCGCGCAAGGTTGTCGCGTGCCTGCCGGTCATGGATCGCGGCGAAAYCGGCATCGGGGTAGATGACCGGCCGGGCGGCGAACTGACGCAACACCTTGGCACGGCCGGCGCGATAGTCGCTGTCGCTGACGTGGATGAATTCCTGGCGGATCGCCGCCGCGTAGGCGTCGTAGCGCGCAGGCGCCGCGCCGAGGATGCTGAGATCGATCGAGATCAGGATCGCGCCGAGGCGATCATCCGGTTGGACGTTGTGCGTCCTGGTCAGGCGGATCAAGCGCCTCACTTCGTGGCCGATATCGGCGCGAACGTGTTGCTCGGCCAGTTGCGCGCTGAGCTCTTCATTGTCCGACCGGGTCGGATCATAGACGACATCGTGCCACCAGATGGCCTCCGTCAGAATCTCGCGCTCGGCCGCCGAGATTCCTTCCACCCGCGCGAGCGCATCGAGACAGTCCTCGATGTGCGAGAGGTTGTGATAGTGCCGGCCAGGCGCCGCATAAGCGGCGGCCAGTTCTTCGCGGTTCATGGGCAAGGTATAGAACGTGAACGACAGAAATGGTAGCCGTCGAGCCGAGCAACCGGGCGAACAGGTCGCCCGCCGCATGCAGGCTCATTGGCCCTTCGATGACCGACAACGACTTACACCGCCTCCCCGACCAACTCCGCCCCAACCTCCGCCTCGTCTTCGTCGGCACCGCGGCCAGCACGCGCTCGGCCGAGCTCGGGCACTACTACGCCCATCCCGGCAACCGCTTCTGGCGCGCGATCCATGAGGCCGGGATCACGCCGCGGCGCTATCAGCCGGGCGAGTTCGCCAAGCTGATCGAGCTCGGCATCGGCTTCACCGATCTCTCCAAGTCGGGCGCCGGGATGGATCACCAGATCGCGATGGAGACGATCGACGTGCCGGGGTTCAGGGCCAAGATCGAGAAGTATCGGCCGCGGACGATTGCGTTCACGAGCAAGAAGGCTGCGAGCTTGTTTTACGGCAGGCCGTCGAGTGGGATTTCGCTGGGGCGGCAGCAGCGCGATGGAAGCCTGCCGGAGATATTCGTGCTGCCCTCGCCGTCCGGCGCTGCGTCGGGGCACTGGACGCTGGAGCCGTGGCGCGAGCTGGCGAAGTGGATCGCTTCGTAGGGTGGGTTAGACGTGCGGCGGCGCGAAGCGCAGTCCGCGCGGCGTAACCCACCAACTTCGTGCGGCGATCGTGGAGGCGTGGTGGGTTACGCTGCGCTAACCCACCCTACGAACTGCACGCGCCCTAGAGATCGAAATTGGTCGGCAGCATCACCACGTCGCGAATGGTCATGCCGCGCGGCCGGGTCAGCATGAACATCACGACCTCGGCCACGTCACTGGCCTCCAGCAGGCTGCCAGAGTCCCTCGCTTCCTTCAGCTTCTCGGGCGGCCAGTCCGCGAGCAGGGCGCTGACGACCGGGCCGGGCGAGATCGAGCCGACGCGGATGCCGTGCTTGAAGACCTGGCGCCGCACCGTCTGGACAAAGCAGTTGATCGCCCATTTGGACGACGCGTAGACCGGCTCCCACGGCGTCGGAAAATGCGCCGCCAGCGAACTCGTGACGATGATGTCGCCGGTCCGGCGTTCGATCATGTGCGGCAGCACGTCGTGCACGTTTTTCATCACGACGTTGACATTCAGGTTCAGCATCCGGTCGATCGCCATCGTGTCGGCATCGACCAGGTCGCCGCCGACATACGTGCCTGCGTTTGCATGCAGGATGTCGAGTTGGCCGGTCTTCTCCAAAACGCGCGGCAGCAGCGTTGCGCAGTCTTTCGGATCGAGCAGATCTACGACCAGCGGGATCACGGTGTCGCCATGCTTGTTGCAGAGCGCCTCGAGCGCGGCGGCGTCGCGGTCGACCATCACCACGCGCGCGCCCGCGGCCAACATCGCCTCGGTACTCGCCAATCCGATGCCGGACGCGGCCCCGGTCACGGCAGCAACCTTGCCTTCCAATTCTCTCGCCATCGGGGTCACCATCCTGCTGAGATTGGCAGTATAGCGATCCAAGGCGACCTGGCGAAGTGGATCAGGTCGCCAAACGGTCAACGCCCGCAGGCGCTGGGTTTCGCTTTGCCCTCCCCATCCGACGCGCCGGCTTTCGCCAGGACGACGCCGCGGGTTCGGCCAACCCACCCTGCGATTTCAGCGTGTTCCCGCGGTCGCTCCGCCGTTTGCAACATTTTCCCGAAATAGGAACTTTGGCGGACAGGGAAGATTGACGCCGGCAGGGTATTGGAGGCGACAATGAACGGTTTGATTTATCTCGTTGGCTTGGTCGTGGTGATCCTCGCCGTGCTGTCCTTTTTCGGCCTGCGCTGAGCAAGGATGATGGAAATGTCCATGGAAAGCCTTCCTTCGGCGTCGCGCGCCGATGTCGAGGCGTATCGCGCCGAGCGCGGACCGCGCCATCTGCAATGGTCGCCGATCCTGCTGGGAGCATTTGCGGCTACGGCGATGTCTTTCATCCTTGTGACGTTCGGCGCAAGCGTCGGCCTGGGCGTCACGTCAGCTTCGCCGACATGGCGCGATGCCTCCGCGGCATTATGGATATTGTCCGGCATCTACCTGATCCTCCAGGCGATCATCAGCTTCGGATTGGGCGGCTATATTGCCGGGTGGGTTCGCAATCCCCTCGCGCCCGGCCCTGTCGAGCAAATCGAGCAGGCGGACGGCCTGCATGGCTTGGCGGTCTGGGCGCTGGCGGTGGTGATGGGCGCGGTTTTGGCCACGCTACTGGGTGCGGCAAGCCTGTCGCGCAATCCCTCAGCCGCCACTTCGGCGCGGACGAGCGCCGCCGAACCGCTGTTGAGCTACGAGCTGGACCGTCTCTATCGCGCCGGGCGCCGTGCCCCCAACATCGATCTCAGTTCGGAACGCGCTGAAGCGGGCCGCATCCTTCTCACCGCGTCAAGCCACGACGGCATGAGCACTGACGACAGGACCTACCTGATCCAGCAAGTTGCCGGCGCAACCGGCCTTGCGGCGGCCGACGCCGAACGCCGGGTCGACAACGTGATTGCCAACGCCAAGACTGCGATCGCGCGATCGCGGCGCAGCACGATCATCCTGGCGTTCTCGGTGGCCACGGCCGTCCTGCTTGGCGCCATCGCGGCCTGGGCCGCAGCTTGCGCCGGTGGCCGGCATCGCGACGGCGCCCCCCTGCCCGAATGGATGGTCCATTCGAATTCATTGGACCGGCGTCGAACCGCGTTGCCATGAAGGATGCGAAATGCGTGGGACCGGTCAGCACAAACCGGTCCCCGAGCGATGTCCATTTGGACTCAAAGCGAGTTGCCAGCGCGACGAGCGCTGGCATGACTTTCTCCAATCACGCGCGCTCCCGCGGCTGATCGCCAGCGGCCCTCACAACGCAAAAGCAAGATAGTCTGTCGGAATCCGCGCCGGCCGTTCGTCCTCTGGATGCAAAGCGCCACCACCCCGGAGCCTCCAGATGCCCCCCACCATCACCGCCTTCGAAAACTCGCCCGACCGCGGCAGGGGACAGGCCCGCGACATGCGCGTCCGCTGGGCGCTGGAGGAGGTCGGCCAGCCCTACGACGTCCGCCTCGTCTCGTTCGCGGCAATGAAGCAACCGGCCCACCTTGCGCTGCATCCGTTCGGGCAGATTCCGACGTATGAGGACGGCGATCTCGCCCTGTTCGAGTCCGGGGCGGTCGTGCTGCATATCGCCGAGCGCCACGCCGGGCTGCTGCCGACCGAGACCAATGCGCGGGCCCGCGCGATCACCTGGATGTTCGCCGCGCTGAACACGCTGGAGCCGCCGATCGTCGAGCTCGGAATGGCGCTGCTGTTCGAGCGCGACAAGAGCTGGCACGAGGCGCGCCTGCCGATGTTGCAGGATCGCGTCCGCATCAGGCTCGGAGAATTGTCTCGTCGCCTCGGCGATGCCGACTGGCTCGACGGGGCGTTCAGCGCCGGCGATCTCATGATGGTGACGGTGCTGCGCCGGCTGAACGCATCGGGCCTGCTCGGCGAATATCCCGACGTCGCCGCTTATGTCGCCCGCGGCGAAGCGCGCCCGGCCTTCAGGCGCGCGTTCGATGCGCAACTGGCTGTCTTCAACGCCGCATCGCGTTCGTAGGGTGAATTAGCCTCGCGGCTGCGCGAAGCGCCGTCCGCGCGGCGTTCCGTGCGGAGCGACCGCATTCGTGACCGCCTGACCCATTCTACGCCCTCACCCCGCATACGCCCTGTCCAGATCCGCAATCACGATCTTCTTCATCTGCATCATCGCCTGTATGACGCGATTGGCCCTGGTGCGGTCGGGGTCGCCGAGGTAGCGGGAAAGCGCCGATGGGATCACCTGCCAGGACAGGCCGAACTTGTCCTTGAGCCAGCCGCAGCGGGATTCTTCGCCGCCATCCGCGGTGAGCCGGCTCCAGAAATAGTCGACCTCACCTTGCGTCTCCACGCTGATGAAGAACGACACCGCCTCGTTGAAACGGTATTGCGGGCCGCCATTGAGCGCATTGAAACGCTGCCCTTCGAGCTCGAACACCGCCATGAAGTCGCTGACGGTCTCTACTTTCGCGTTGGGAAACACCGATTTGTAGAAGGCGACGGCTTCGGGGACGTTGTTGTCGAACCAGAGGAACGGCATGATGGAGGTCATGTGCTGGTATCCTTGGTGATGAAAAGAGGCGAGGAGGCGCGGCATCATCCGGAGGACGAAGCACGAAACCGGGATCCGACAGGCCGGGGCGTATTTTTTTCAGCAACCCTGTATGATGGGCCTGGAGTTGCCCGGTTGAGGAGCCCGCCCATGCTGACGCTCTACTCCTACCCAAAGCTGTTCGGCGTCGCCGACAACAACGGCTACGGCCTCAAGGTCTACGCCTTCCTGAAGCTCGCTTGCGTGCCGTTCGTCCATGAGCACATCTTCGATGCCTCCGCCGCGCCACGCGGGCAGCTGCCCTACATCGTCGACGACGGCGAGACCATCGGCGACAGCGAGACGATCATCGCGCATGCGATCGCGAAATATCGCCTGGGCATCGATGCCGCGCTGTCAACGGAGCAGCGGAGGACCAATCACTTCGTCACCCGCATGCTGGACGATCTCTACTGGGTGATGTCCTATTCGCGCTGGAAGGACGAGCGCTATTACCCGGCCTTCCGCGATGCCTTCATCRCGCAGCACCCGCAGATCAATGCGGAAGGATTTGAGAAGGCGAAGGCGTACAATGCGCAGCGCTATCATTTCCAGGGCATCGGCCGCTACACGCCGGAGCAGGCCTATGCGCGAGGGCTCGCCGACCTCCAGGTGCTGGCCGAGATCGTGCCCGCCACCGGTTTCGTGCACGGCGAAGCCGCGACCAGCATCGATGCCGGCATCTATGGCTTCATCGCCAACATCTATTACTTCCCGATCCCGACGCCGCTGAAGACCTTCGTCGACGCGCACGCCAATCTGGTCTCGCATTGCGAGAGGATCCATGCGGCGGTGAGCGGATCGTAGGGTAGGTTAGCTCGCGGCCGCGCGGAGCGTGGTCCGCGGGCGTAACCCACCACTTCTGTCTCCGCGGAAACCAAAGAGGTGGGTTACGCCTTCGGCTAACCCACCCTACGAGACCTGCCTACCGCATCGTGATCGCGAGCCCGCTCAGATCCGCATTCGCCATCAGGCCGGTCTGGTAGCCCGACAGCTCCAGCACCGCGCCCTTCTGGTTGGTGAGCACGATGGCGCGGGCGCCGCGGCCGACGGCAAGGCCGGCACCGGCGGCGCCGTAGACACCCGCGACGTCGGAGGGACGGTTGATGTTGGAGACGCGGCCGCGCAGCACGGTCTTGGAGCCGCCGAAGACGAGGCCGTAATCGAGGCCGCCGGACGAGAGCCCGTAGGAGCGGCCGCGGAAGTTCAGCACGCCGGAGCCGCCGGAGCCGCCGATGATCCAGCCCGCCTTGTAGATCGTCAGCACCACGGTGCCGCCGTCGGCCAGCGCCGAGGTCGAGAGCCCGGCAAGGGCGGCGATGGCGACCAGCGCGGCGCGAAGGGTGGATGCGAGCTTCATGGGGCGTCTCCGGGGGCTATTTTTCAAGGAGGGATCGAATCAGACCGGACGAATCTATCCGATCGATCACGGCGGCAACATGATGGAGCGGCCGTGAGGCGTGAGGTGCAGCAACGCATTCAACTGTCATCGCCCGGCTTGACCGGGCGATCCAGTATTCCAGAGACGGCGGTGGCTGAACCGGGAAGCCGCGGCGTACTGGATGCCCCGGTCAGGCGGGGCATGACGGCGGAGCTCGGGGCCGCAGCACGGGCAACTTCATGATGCCATTCTGCTCCTGTTTTGCCCGACGGAGCAACCGATTATTTTTCTTTTTCCGAACTGAAAAGACTCCAATGAATTCTGTTCGATCTCTACTGTGCATGGGGTTGTTTTCGCGGTTTTTGTTTTGCCCCCCTGCGCCGGCCCCCTGATGACGATTGCAAGTCCCCCGCATGTCGCTACGCTGATGCGCCCTGCACGACCCCCGAGGTGATCCCATGACGATCCAGCATTTCGCGCCCCCGCCGCATGTGAAGGCACCGCCGCTGTCCTTTGCGACGCGCGTCGGCGACCTCCTGTTCGTTTCCGGCATTCCCGGCTTCGACGGCAATGGCGCGCTGCCCGACGGCTTCGAGGCGCAGTTCGCCAACGTCGCCGTCAACATCAAGCGCGTGCTGGACGAAGCCGGTGCAACCGTCCGCGATCTCGTCAAGGTCAACGTGCTCTTGACCCGCGCCTCCGACGTCGCCGCCATGAACGCGCTCTATGCCGGCGCGTTCGGTCCGCCGCCCTATCCGGCACGCACCACCTGCGTGGTGCACGCGCTGCCTGATCCGAAGATGCTGATCGAGATCGAGGCGGTGGCGTCGCTTTCGAAGTGAGCAGTGTGACTTGCCGGGCACGCGGCCAAACCAAGTGCCCTGCATCGCCTGACATGTCCGTGAACGGCGGCTCCCCGGCTTGCAAAGGACCGGCTTTTACCGCACGAATTTCCGGGTCACACTTCCCCACAAGGAGATATTTCATGCGTCGCGTTCTCGCCCTCTGTGCCGTTGCCGGCATCGCTAGTTCCGTGTTCGCCATGCCCGCTTCGGCGGCAGTCGGCTATTACGTGATCCGCTGGGACAACACCGGCATCTGCCAGGTCTGGAACGAGGACCTGAAGTACAAGCCGTTCCAGTGGGGCGCTTCGACCTACAAGGTCGTCAGCAAGCCGCAGCCGACCTTCACGGCCGCCTCCGACCTCCAGATCAAGCTGCGCGCGGAGCGCCGCTGCACGCTCTAAGCCTGACGCGACAGACCGGATTTGAAGGGCGGATCGCGCGAGCGATCCGCCCTCTTCTTTTGGGCGGGCGGCCCTCGTTTTCCGGCCAAAATCCCGCGTTTCCAGCGCACGCGCTTTGAACCTGATCAGCAGGCGGAACTACTCACATCTTGTCCGGGGCGCGCTCCCCAAAAGCGTCCCGCACCACCCCTCCCGTGATTGTCGGGAGGCGCATCACATCTTTCATTTGAGGAGCTGATCATGCGTCGTATTTCCGTGCTGTGCGCTGCCGCCGGTCTTGCCGTCACTGCCTTCGTGGCCGCGAGCCCTGCCGAAGCCAACTATCACCTGATCCGCTGGCAGGACACCGGCTTCTGCCAGATCTGGGACGAGA